>DATAPT010000460.1:0-7232 GCA_036265065.1 Candidatus Acidiferrales bacterium
TCCACCGCTTCCGCCTGGCTTCCCAGCTGCCGCTTTTGCTCGGCTCGTGAAACTAATTTCTTGGACGTCGCCATCCGCTCGATTTGCCGGGCTCCGCAATCCACAGCCGCCGAAAGCAATTCAGGGTGGCTCGCCACCGCCACCGGTTCCCCAACTTCGCTAACCAGGCGAGCGACCAAAACATCTCCCGGTCGATAACCATCCTGCAAAGATCCCGCGAGGCCCGTCGAGATGCACATGTCCGGCCGGTAACCGAATGATCTCTTTGCGGCTTTCAACGCAAACTCTTGTCCCATCCCAGTCAGCACCACCCGGACTTGCGCGCCGCCGAACTTCGCTTCAAATACCGGCGATTCTCCGGGGAGGCGCATAAAATTTCTGCGCCGCTGCCACGGGGCAAATTCCGCTTGGACTGCGAACGTAACCAAAATTTTCATCGACACTGACACTCACTTACGCCGCTCGCGCGCCGGCGACTACCGGCGTGCGTCCGGCGGCAACATATCCATTTGATTCGTACCAGGCGACCGCGCGATCAAGCGCCGCTTCAATCGGCCCGGGTGCAAAGCCAAGCTCTCGCTCTGCCTTCGATGCATCGACAAACATTTTGTGGCGCGCCATGCGCACGCCCTCCAGCGGAATCTGGGGCTCGCGATTCATTAGGCGCGAAACTCCCATATCCACCCATCCAGCAGCATAGGCCACCGCATAGGGAATTTTCCACCTTGGCGACCGTCTTCCGCTAGTTAAAGAAAGAATGTCCAGCATTTGTTTCAGCGTCAAATTACAGCCGCCCAAAATATAGCGCTCGCCAACTCGGCCATGATCGGCGGCCAGCAAGTGCCCATGCGCGCAATCTTCCACCGGAACAAAATTCAATCCTGTGTCCACATAGCCGGGCATTCGTCCATTCAGAAAATCGACGATAATTTTCCCCGTTGGCGTCGGCTTCCAATCGCCGGGACCCACAGGCGTCGTGGGGTTCACAATCACCACCGGCAGCCCATCCGATGCGGCGCGAAAGGCGCATTGCTCGGCTTCATACTTTGAGCGCTTGTATTCGCCAATCATTTCGCCGACCGACGATTGCGTTTTTTCGTTCGGCAATTCGCCTTCGCGCGGAACGGCAATCGTGGCAACCGTGCTGGTGTAAACGAACTTCGTAACACCTGCACTGCGCGCGGCGTCGAGCAGGTTCCGCGTACCGGTCACATTCGATTCATGAATCTCCCGCGGATCCCTGGCCCATAGCCGGTAATCCGCGGCGACATGAAAAACACGCTGCACGCCTTCCATGGCGCGATCGAGAGAAGCGCGATCCCGCAAGTCTCCCTGAACTCGCTCAGCGTTCCATCCTTCGAGCGCGCGTAAATCGCTCGATGCGCGCACCAGCAAGCGAATCTCTTCCCCGCGCCCGACTAATGCGCGGGCGACGTGGCTTCCAAGAAAGCCTGTCGCACCGGTGACCAGCGTTTTCATAGAACTCGCAGTCGTCCGTCCGAAGACACCAAATCCGAATTCGACGGGGGCGGCGGCATCATCGTGCTGCCTCCACCGGAATGCCCGTTCGTTGGCGGCGTTTTGGACGCGTTGCTGTCGGGATTTCCGCCCATATGCCCGCCGAATTGCCATTTCAACATGGTCCAGGTATCGCCCAAATTCCGCTTGGCTCCGAGCACGGGAGTGGTTTCAAATCCCACGTGCATCATGCAATCCGCGCAACGCGGATCGTTTCCCGGGCCGTAATTTTCCCACTGAGTCTTGTCAATCATTTCGCGGTAAGACCCGTAATGATTGTCCGTGATCACGTAGCAGGGGCCTTTCCAGCCGCGCGGATTGTAAGTCGGCGTGCCCCATGCCGTGCATTCCAGCTCGCGCTCGCCACGCAGGAAGTCGAGATAAATGGGCGAAACCATCAAGTTGTATTTGTCGAGGAGCGAAACAGCTTCGCGAAATTTCTGGCGAATATCCGCTCGCGTCATGAAAATATCCGAAGTCTGCACTGCCGAGTAGCCATATGCAGGCGCGAGCATGTAGCCGTCAACGCCCAGCGTGTCGAGGTACGAATACAAATCGGCAATTTCGTTCAGGTCCGTTTCTTTGTAAATTGTAGTGTTCGAGCAAACTAAAAATCCAGCAGCCTTTGCGGCCTTGATTCCCTCGATGGCTTCGCGGAACACGCCGTCGCGCTCGACGCACAGGTCATGCGTTCTTTCCAGGCCGTCCAGATGCACGTTGAAAAAGAAACTCGAAGTCGGCTTGAATTCATGCAACCGCTTGCGGATGAACATTCCGTTGGTGCAAAGAATGATGTGCCGCCCGCGATCCAGAATTTCCTTGGAAAGCCTGCCGATTTCCGGATAGATCATGGGCTCGCCGCCGCAGATCGAAACGATCGGCGCGCCGCACTCATCCGAAGCCGCCATGCATTGCTCCACGGTCATGATTTCATTGATCGTGGATTTGTATTCGCGGATGCGTCCGCATCCCGTGCACGTCAGATTGCATGCGTGCAATGGCTCCAGCATCATCACCATCGGAAATTTCTTCGTGCCGCGAAAACGCTGCCCGGCCACATATTTCGCGAGATTCGCGGTCATCTTAATCGGATATCTCAATTCACTCTCCTAAGAAATCTGCCGGTCGAATTCCTGCGGACGCACTTTCAATCCGCAGAACTGCTGAATCCTGTTCGCCGTATTTCTATACCGCGCCAGCGCATACAATGGAAAATAATTCCGATACAAATGATATTTCAAATAGAACACACATGGAAACCCGGTGCCGGTAAATTCGTTCTCTTCCCAGGATCCGTCTGCCTGCTGCTGCTCGACCAAATGGGTAACGGCGCGCGCAATCGACGGATCGGTCGCTTCCGAAGCCGCAAGCAAACCAATCAATCCCCAAGCGGTTTGCGATGCCGTGCTCGAGCCTTTGCCCTTCAGCGCGGGATCGTAATAAGAAGCGATGGACTCGCCAAATCCGC
The DNA here is from genome assembly GCA_036265065.1 of Candidatus Acidiferrales bacterium. Taxonomy (GTDB): domain Bacteria; phylum Acidobacteriota; class Terriglobia; order Acidiferrales; family UBA7541; genus Palsa-360. The sequence continues at coordinate 2,987 of DATAPT010000460.1, forward strand.
CGTCGGAATTTTGCACGGACCGCAGCCATCCCACCGCACGCTGAGCATAATCTCGCGCCGTCAGCGCGACGGTTTCGAGGGCGCGCAGCACGCCGCTCGTCCCATAAACGTAGTTTACGCCCCAGCGCCCGAACCAGGGCCCCTCTTCGGTCTGATCCTTCAGCAAAAATCTTACGGCGCGCTCGATTGCCGGATGCGTTGCAGGCCATCCGTATCGGCCGAGGCATTCCACAACCCGCGCGGTCACGTCCGCAGTCGATGGATCGATCATCGCGTTGTGATCGGCAAACGGGATGTGGCACAGGAATTGTCGGTCGTTATTGTGATCGAATGCGCCCCATCCGCCATCGCGGTTCTGCATGGCCAACAGCCAGGTCAGGCCTGTCCGCACAGCCGCTTCCATGCGCGCTTTGTCCGGATAATCCACGCGCTGCAGGGCCATCAACACAAACGCGGTGTCATCCACGTCCGGGTAAAAATCGTTGCGGAACTCGAACGCCCAACCTCCCGGCATTACCCCGGGAGTCTTTAGCATCCAGTCGCCAGAACCGCAAATTTGATTCTTTAGCAGCCAACTCGCCGCTTCGACCAGCGCTGGGTGGTTCGGAGGCAATCCAGCCTCTTCCAGGGCGACCATGGCGATTGCTGTGTCCCATACGGGAGACACACAGGGAGAGACACGTATGGTGTCGCCTTCTTCAATCTCGAATCGGGAAAATTCACTAATTTCGCGGGCGGTCAGGGGATCATCCGGCGAATGCCCCAGTGCGACGAGAGCAAAAATTGCATTCATCATTGCGGGATAAATAGCCGCTAAGCCTTCGCTGCGCTCCAGGTGCTCCAGCATCCACTCCTGAGCCTGCCGCAATGCACGCTGTCGCAGAGGCTTCCAAGGAACCCTCTCATAAAGCTTCAAACCGCGATCCAGGGCCAGAAAAAGATTGCGCCAGCTGAACAGTTCCTTGTCCCAGCTAAGCGCAAGAGCTTTCCTTGAAGGATCCCGGTATAACTCCTCCACAGTGATCCCGCCGGGAACGCTGAACAATGGCTTATGCGCATACAGAATCGTCAGCGGAATCACAATCCCGCGCGTCCAGGAAGACATCTCGTAAATGTTTATGGCAAACCAGTTCGGCAGGAGCATTAACTCCGGCGGAATTGCAGGGACCATATCCCATCCGACCGCACCAACCAGCGCCAGATAGAGCCGCGTATAGGAATTGGCGGATTCCAGCCCACCCAATTCGTGAATGCGCTTGGCCGCCCGCAGCAAGTACTCGCTATCCTGAGCATCTCCTGCCAGCCGCAAGGCGACATACGCCTTGATCGTTGCGTTCAGCTCCGATGGCCCGCCAAAGTAAATATTCCAGCCGCCATCTTCCAATTGGCGCCGCCGGACATAATTCGCCAGCTTGGCAATCCGCTCAGGATTGGCTTTGTTAATAATCTGTAAATAAAAAATGTAGTCGGATTCAAGCGTGGTGTCCGCTTCCAGCTCACCGATCCAATACCCTTCGGAGGCCTGCAGGGACAAAAGGTAATTCACGCCACGATCGATTGTGTCGGAGAGGCGCTCCGACAAAACGGCAAGGACTCCCGAAGATCGGGACTCACCGGACCGGTCAAATTGAACACGAGTTCCTAATGCCATTTCTTATTCCCGGACCTCACAAGGTCTTTGATGCTCTTTTAGTGGAGATGGTTCATGCGAATACACTAAAGCGTAGCCCTCAGTGCAATTAATGTTATGGCTTGGGACACTTCGGTGAATCGCTAGACAAACTGCCCCGGTCCCCAAGCACTAGTACCAGGATTTCCCCGCTCCCATTATCTAAGGTCTTGTGGGTTCGGTCAACAGGCATTGCGCCGCGTGTTTATTTAGGGGTTAGCCCGTTCTTTTTCAACCTGTAAGGAGGTTATTTGTCTTTTGAATTCACGATGCTTTCAAGCTTTTTAATTCTCTCCGCGAGCGCAGGCAAGCGCCTTAACCATGCAAATTGTTCTTTAAATTTTTCTAATGATCGCGCGGGCGTGCCCCAAACAACCCCGCTGCCGCGTATGATTTTCCCAGTGGGGATACCCGCCTGCGCCCCGATGACTGCTCCATCTTTCACTTCGCAGTGATCTGCTATGCCGACTTGGCCGCCCATAATGACGCCTTTTCCAATAAGCGAGGAGCCCGAAATTCCAGTTTGCGCCGCAATCACTGTGTTTTCGCCTATGGTTACGTTGTGTGCGATGTGAACGAGGTTATCGAGTTTTACGCCTGCGCCAATGACGGTGCGGTCGAGAGACCCGCGATCGATCGTCGTATTAGCTCCAATTTCCACGTCATCGCCAATTTCAACTTCGCCAACCTGTGGAAATTTACGGTATTTGCCATCCTCAGATACATATCCGAATCCATCCGATCCGAGTACAGTGCCGGAATGAAGAATGACACGGTGTTTAACGCGTGAGCCTGCGTACAAAGTCACGCGTGGGTAGAAACGACACGCTTTTCCAACCGTCGCGCCGCGTCCTATATAGCAGTAAGCGCCTATTTCCGTGTCCTCTCCGACCTGAACTTCTTCCTCAATTACTGCATAAGGGCCAATGGAGACCCCTGCCTCAATTTGGGCTGATTGCGCGACGATGGCTGTGGGATGTATTCCCCTGGCTATGGATTCAGCAGGCAGGAGCCATTCTGCAGCGCGCGCGAATGCCAGCTTCGGCTTTGCGGCACGCAGCAGGACCTTCCCATTTAGCGATAGCCCCGGGGCAATCACCACACATTTTGACGCCGACGCGGCGGCCGGGCCCAAGTGGCGCGATGATTCGACGTAGATCAGGTCCTCAGCGCGGGCAGACACGGTCGATGCCACCCCGGACACACGGACTTCTCCATCGCCTTCGTAGGGACATCCGAGGAAGTCTGCCAGTTCCTTCATTGTGCGTGTCATGTACAGTTTCCCCTTGCGGTGCTTTACTCATGGAGCCGGAAATATTGGAACTTTGTGCTTCTAAACAGGAATTAAACCTATTTATACACGGAGGGCTCCCCAGCCGGGCGAGTTTTCCATCGACGATGTACCCACAACCATTGGTCCGGATACCGCCGCACGTAATTCTCAATCACGCGTGTAAAGCTCTGGGTATTTTCGCGAATATCGGCTAGATCATCGCCCGTCCGGATCAACTTCACTTCAGGCTCAAAACGTAACCTGTATTTGCGAGTCGCGCTGTCCCAGTGAATGAAGCCGGGGACGACCGCTGCATCCGTATGCAGTGCGAATCGCGCAATGCCTGCGGTAGTGCACGCGGGGATCCCAAAAAAATCCACGAATACGCCTTCCGCCGGTTGCGTATTCTGGTCCGCCAGAATTCCAACGGTGCCCTTTGTGGCTAAAACCTTTAACACCGCGCGGGCGGATTGATTCTTATCGATGGGTTGATTTCCATGCGAGCATCTGTATTTCATAATCAGCTCATCCACGAGGGGATTGTCGATGGGGCGAACCAAAAAATGCAATGGATTGCCGTAAAGCGCCTGCGCGAATGGAGCGATTTCCCATGCGCTCATGTGGCCTGTGAGGAACAGGACGCCCTTGCCGCGCGCTTGCGCCGATGCAAAATTCTCAAAGCCCTCGATCAGGACCGTGCGCTCGATATTGTTTTTGTGGTAGTGAGGAAAATGCGCAAATTCCGCGCCCATCCATCCTAGTTGCCGCACCATGCCGCGAAGGGCCGCGCGCTGCTGTTTTTTATTCCACTCTGGAAATGCCAGCCGTAAATTTTCCGTGGCGGCAGCGCGCAGTCCGGGGCGCAGCAAGAATAAAAACGCCGCGGTTCGCGCGCCAACCAACCGCGCGAGGGGTCGCGGCAATGCTCCAATAATTTTGAGCAGCAGCCATAACGCTGCATATTCCAGGCGTTGTTGCACACGTGGATTATAGCGGGTACGCGAAAGGATGGTGAATTGTGATTCGTGACTGGTGACTAGTGATTGGTGACTAATGAAACTTTCGGTAAGCACTTCCGCCGGCGCAAAGAAATCGCCCATTCCGTCCCGAAAAACGCGGGACGGAATGTCCTCTACGAAACCAGGTCCGCAGCACGGTTTCGTAGCGCCCGCCCGTTTTTTTGGCGGGCAGCTTTTCTGCTTGGCGATTCAAATTGCTCGCCCTGCCACAGCCTCTCCTGCTGAAATCCGTTGCCGCAGATGCTAGACTCAACCGTTTGAATTCAACGTCTCCAATCCGCTCTC
>DATAPT010000461.1:0-7464 GCA_036265065.1 Candidatus Acidiferrales bacterium
CCGCGTACTTTGTTGGCGACGATCGCTTCGCCGTTTCCAGATCCGCCCAGCACGATTCCGCGTTCGCACTCACCCGCGGCCACCGATTGCGCCGTAGGCCGGATAAAAAGCGGGTAATCGACAGGCTCAGTACTGGACGTGCCGAAATCGCGCACTTCGTGCCCGAGCGAAGTCAGCAATGCCTTGATTTTTTCTTTGTACTCAAACCCGGCATGATCGGAACCGATGGCGACTCTCAAGCCCTCAGCATAATTTGCCCGATTTCAGGTTGTCAATACTTGGTCTTCTATTCTGAAACTACATTACCGGTTTATTTCACTCGTCCCAACTGGTAATTCAAATTTACAGTTTGGCTTTCATAATCGAATTGCGCGCGGACTTGTTCCACTTGGGCCTCGGTCAAATTCAGTTGGGCCTGGCTCAGTTCGATAATTGAACTTAATCCCAGCTGATATCTTCCCTTCGCCAGGTCATAGGCCTGCGAGGTTTGGTCCAGAAGTTGTTGGGTAAGCGAAAGCCGCTGATAGGCGGACATGACATTTAGCCAGGAAGTCCGCACATCCTGAGCGATCCGATTCTGCAGGTCGCGGAGATATTGTTCCTGCACGTGGCTCCGCGCCGTTGCTTCGGAATGTTCCGCGTTAAACAGGCGGCCATTAAAAATAGGAACATTTACATTGAACCCTGCGGCTGCATACCGGCTAGGCAGGGTGTCTTGTCGAAAGGGCGCAACTCCGGTCACAGCCGCAGCCGTAATTGTGGGGAACCAGAGATCGCGTTCCGCTGTGGCAAAACTTTGCGCGGAACGCACGTCCAGGCCCTGGCTGATAATTTCCGGTCGATTTTGCAAAGCCTCAACAAGGAGCGGCGCGACATCCGACGGAGGCACACCCGGCAAAGGCTCGTCGACAAGCTGAAAAATTCGTTCGTCCGAGTAACCCAGCGCATCGGAAAGCTGGGCGTAAGAAGACTGCAAATCGTTTTGCGCTTGAACAAGAAGCAGTTGCGACCTGCCCAGATCCACGTTCGCAAAACTTACATCCAAACCCGATTTGAGGCTGCTCTTGGCAAGTTGCGTCACCTGATCCGCCACCAGTTGGCGTGCCTTCACCGTTTCCTCGGCCACATGCAGAACGGACTGAGCCTTCATGGCGTTGAAGTAGGAGAGATTTACGCGCAGCAAAACATCGGCGCGCGTGGTCACAATATTTTCCTGCTCCGCCTGCGCGTGAAAGTGCGAACTCTTGGAAAGCTCATGTGTCCGACCAAAGTCCGTCACCAATTGACTTACAGATATGCCGTCCGCAAATTTGTCGAACACCTGTGGGCTGTTCAAAAATCCCGCGGCAATGCGGCTGTTGTTTTCCGCGTAAACGCCGGTAGCCGCCCCACTCGCCTGCGGATAATAAATCGATTGAACTTCTCTCACTTGCGCCGCGGCGGCCGAAGCCAATTGCGTTGCCGCCTGAATCCGCGGATGATTTTGAATCGCTATGCCCTCCGCCTCGGCCAAGGTAAGTCGCTGCCCTGTTTGTGGCTGCGACTGGGTTTGCGTTGGCCCTTGCGGCGCAGGTTTAGTGGGCATTTGAGGCGGAGCCGGGGGTGGCGGCGGAGATTGCGCCCGGCAGAGGATAGTTCCAAAAATGGACGCTAAAAATAAAAGCAAAAACTGAAATCGGCGAACGCCACACATTAGTGCGCCTCCTCGATGGCGGGCGGGATGGCCGCTGCTTCGCGGCGTCTATAAATCAGCAAGTAGGCGGCAGGCACGACGAAGATGGTCAGCAGAATGGACGAGATCAAACCGCCGATGATGGCTCGCGCGAGAGGCGCATACGCCTCGCTGCCTGTCTCCAGCTTAAATGCCATGGGAAGCAGGCCCACGACCGTTGCGAGCGAGGTCATCAAAATTGGACGCAAGCGGATGCGGCATGCATGCGCCACCGCCTCGATTACACTTCGTCCTTCACTTCGCAGAACATTGGCGAAGTCCACGATCAAAATACTATTGGAGACCACCATGCCTTGCAGCATCACGATGCCCATCAACGATTGAATGTTCAGCGTTGTGCCGGTCAGAACCAGCGTGATGATCACGCCCACGAGCCCCGTGGGAACGGCAAGCACGATCAAAAAAGGATCCGTGAACGAAGCGAACTGCGCCACCAGGATTAAGTAAACCAGCAGAATCGCCAAGGCCAGTCCGATGCCAAAACTACGGAAGGAATTCTGCATCGTGACCACAAGGCCGCGCATGTTGATGCGGATATTCGATGGGAGTTTCGTGTTCGCGATAATTTTGGAAATCGCGGCGGCGGGTTTGCCCAAATCTTCGGCCGAAGGAGAAACATAAATGTCGAGAGATCTTTGCAGTTGGTAGTGATCCACCTCTGTCGGCGATTGCACCACTTTGACGTCGGCTACTTGATCCAGGTATGTGGGCATTTTCAATCCGACCCCACGCAGCGGCATGGCTTTTAAATCCTGGATCGAGCGAACCTGATTTTCGGGATACTGCACGGTCACAAAATAATTGTTCCCGCTTTTCGGATCCACCCAATAGCCGGGAGCAATCATGGCGTTGGAGGTTAAGGAAGTAATGAGATTGTCGATCACTTCCTGGGGACTAAGTCCCAGTTCGCTGGCCCGCGCGCGATTCACATTCACCTGCAGAGCGGGATAATCCATGTCCTGCGGAATATAAACGTCGGAAATTCCGGGAATTTGTTTAAACTGGCGCGCCAGATTCAGTGCGATGCCGTTATCTGTGTTGAGGTCCATGCCACTCACTTGCACGTCGATCGGAGCTGGCGCGCCCTGATTGAGAACGGAGTCAACCAATCCGCCCGATTGAAAGTATGTCCGCAAGTCAGGTATCTCGGACTGAATGCGCGCGCGCACCCGGTCCATGTAAATGAAGCTGCTTTCCTTATGTTCTTCCTTCAACCCTACCTGAACAAAAGCCGTGTGCATTCCAGAATTCGGCGTGAATAAAGAGGAAAGGTCCGGCGTGAGGCCAATATTGGAAACAACTGTTTCCAACTCTTCCGGGGGAACAACTTGATGGACAATGTCTTCGACACGCTTCACGTAGTTGTCTGTGAGTTCAATTCGGGTTCCCGTGGGCGCCTTTAGGTTGATGACAAATTGGCCGGCGTCAGTTCGAGGAAAAAACGAAACACCCATGAATGGATACAGTAGAAAACAAAGGCAGAAAAATATCAGAAAACCCACGACTACAGCCACGGGACGATCCAGGGCTCTTCGGACCCATTTTTCGTAAAAATTCAACATGACTTCGAATTTCGCGTTGAATCCGGCGTGGAATCGCGCTCCTCTGGACTGCTTCTTTCCGTCGCGCGCCACACCATGGTCATGAACCGCCTTCAGATATTTCGCGCAGAAGAGGGGCACGACGGTTACCGCGTCAAAGTAAGAAGCAAAGAGCGCGAGCACCACACCGAGCGCCAATGCACCGAATAAATACGAACTCACCCCAAACAAAAACGTAACCGGAAAAAATACAACCACGGCCACCAGCATGATGGCCAGAACGGCAAGCGCAACTTCGTTGGCCCCTTTAACCGCCGCGACCGCAGGCTCTTCACCCATTTCCAGATGCCTGTAAATATTTTCGATAACGACGACGGAATCGTCGATCAAGCGCGAGAATGCCAGTGCCAGCCCGCTGAGCACCATCGCGTTGATCGATTTATTCGCGCTATTGAGAATGAAAAATGTAATAAACACGGAAATCGGAATGGATAGAAAAACGGCGACTGTGGCGCGAAAGCTTCCCAGGAAAAGCATGATCATCGCCCCGGTCAGCAGAATTCCGATTCCGCCTTCGCGCAACACAGTGGAAATAGCCTGCTTAACGAAAACGGATTGATCGAAGGTGACAAACGATTTTAGTTGCGGAGGAATATCCCGCAAATTTTTAATGGCGCTTCGAATTCCATCCACCACCGCGATCGTATTCGTGTCGCCTCCCTGCTTCTGGACCGCCACGTACACCGATTTCTGCCCATCCACGCGAACCATGTTGTATTGCAGCGCGGAAGAGTCCACCGCTTTGCCGACATCGCCTATAAAAACCGATTTTTCTCCCTCCGTCTTCAGAGGCACCTCGTTCAGCCCCTTGGCATCGGAAACCTGAGCGTTGGTATAAATGTTGTAATCGATTGGACCAAGCCGCACATCGCCCGCGGGCAAAATCAGGTTGGATTGATTTGTTGCGCGCACAACATCCATCGGACTCAGCTCGTGCGCCTGCAATTTGAGTGGGTCCACATACACCATGATTTGACGGTACTTCCCGCCAAATGGCGGCGGAACCGTTGCGCCCGGAACGCCAGCAATCTGGTTGCGAATTTGAAATTGCAAATAATCGTGCAGCTGAGTTTCGTCCAGCCCTTCGCCCTTCACCGTCAGCAGGCAAACAGGCAGGCTGGATGCGTCCACTTTCAGCACCACAGGCGGCAGCGTTCCCTGCGGAAGCCTCCGCAAGTCAGCCATCGCCAGGTTGGATATGGACGTCACATCCGCATCCGCGTCCGTGCCGGGCTGAAAATAAATTTTGATCAAGCTTACGCCTGGCAGCGATCGCGATTCCATATGATCCACGCCGCTGGCCAGGGTGAAGAATCGCTCAAACGTATCCGTAATATCGGCTTCAATTTGCTGAGGCGGCATCCCGCTATAAAACGTCGCCACCAGCACAACGGGAATATTAATCGGTGGAAACATATCCACCGGCATGCGAGCCACGCTGGTTAAACCAAGCACAACTACGAAGAGGCAGAAAACAATAATCAAGTAAGGATGACGGACGGCAAATGATGGCATCTAGGTCTCCTATTGCATGCGCGACGGCTCGACCAATTTCGGCACAACAACTTCCTCGGGACGGTATTGCCCGGGGCTTCCAAAAATGACCGTCTCGTTTTCCTGCAGCCCGGAAGTGACTTCCACATCGTTGGCCGATTGCAATCCCACGGTCACTTCGCGCCGTTCAATCTTGTTCCCCGGCCCCAGCGCCAGAACAGTTCCCTTGCCTTCACTTCCCGCCTGAAACGCCTGCATCGGCACGGTCAAAACTTTGGAGGAAGAGTGAAGCGGAATTTTTACGGACGCATACATTCCCGGCACAACTTCGTACTTGGGATTGGGCACATCCACTTCCGTGTGCATCGTCCGCGTGTTCAAATCGATTTGGTCCGAAAAGCGGACGATTTTTCCTTCGAACGTTTTATTCATTCCCGAAACATTGACCGCAACGGATTCCCCTATACGAATGCCGGAGACGGCTCGTTCGGGAACCGGAATGACAAGACGCAAAAGGCTGTTCTGCGAGATGCGGCAAAGTGCCGAGTCGCCTTTGTTGGAGGTAGTCCCCGCCGGAAGCAGCGCGCCCGTGTACGCGTAAATCTGAGTGATCACGCCATCGAATGGCGCCGTCATGCGCGCGTAATCGAACATTGCCTGATCCTTGCCAAGTGTGGCTTTGGCCACGAGCAACGCCTGCTCGGCCGCCTCCAGCGCTGCTTTTTGCGCGGAAACCTCTGCGCCGGCTTCCAGGTCTTTGCCTTTCGAAATGTCCACTTCCTCTTGCGCTACAAGTTCCGGGCGTGATTTCTGCACATCGGCAATGCGCGAATAGGTAAGGTGCGCGACGTTATACGCCGACTGCGCCCGGTTCACATCTTCGTGCGCGTGCGCCAATTCCTGCTCGCTTCGATGGATGGACGCTTCGTCCTGCTGGAGTTGCTGCTGCAGTTCGGGAATTTCCAGCACCGCAAGTATCTGCCCTTGTTTCACATGAGTTCCGTAGTCCACGTAAAGTTTCTTGATATAGCCCGAAACTTTCGCGTATACGTCGACTTCCTGAAATGGCTCGAATTCCGATGCAATTTCCAGATTGTCCGCGATATTTCCGCGAGTCACCTTCACGACGGCAGCCTCGGGAGCATTGGACATATCGTCAGCAGCGGCCTTATGACTTTCCCCGCATCCGGGGAACGCAGCGAAAAGGCTCAGAAAAAAAACAGTTGTTAGAAACCGATGAATCTGCCTCACGGAATAACCTCCGCAATCTCGAATCGCATTCTCAAGCTTCCAGGTTCTTCCTTTTTACCCTGAGCGTATTCACCATCGAGCGAAGCTTCTCCAAATTGAAGTCGCCGGATTGAGCCATTCGAATAATTTCCTGTTCCTCATCCTTCATTCTTTGGGCTACTGGGTGAATATTTGCCGCAATCTGGAATGGAACCGTCTGCACTCCGTACCGATCACCGTGGAGCACTTCACCGGACCGCACTTCCAGGCCGGCCACAATGACCGTGCTTCCAAATTCCATGACGTGAGCAAAGGAATGGGAAACAGATAAGTTGTGCGCAAACATTTGAAGCTTAACCGCCTGCGCTGTCTCCACATCGCGGACGGCGCCATTGGTCACAACACCAACGCATCCCAACGCCTGCAATATATTCAAGTGAATATCTCCGATAAACGCGCCGAGTCCCGGATTCGTATCCATATCCTCCAGGACCAGCACTCGGGGAGACGGAATGCTGGAAAAATAATCCAGCCAATCGAGACGGTAGAAATAACTCTCCCCTTCCATCGGAGGGTCGACCGTCCGAACACGCACGGTAGCTGCATATCCAACCATGGGGGGCTCATCCTCGAACAGGCAGTGAATGGAGGAATCCGAAAAGCCTGTGTTACGCAAGCGCACGCTAAACGTTTCAATCGCGTTTGCCACACTGCGAGAATCCAATTGTCGCAATTGCTCTAGCACAGACGTCTCCAACCGATTGAAAGTCATCGCTTCTCCAGAATTGAAGTCCACACGAAAGCCAAGGGCAACCAGGAGTCAGCTCCTGCAAGACTCCTATTCGTGAGAGCGCCGTGAACGAGCCCGATACTGCTTGAAATGGAGCCTAAACAGCCCCCATCAAGCTAGGTCCCGTACGACACTGAATATGTGATGAGAGCTAGATAACCAATGTGTCCTACAGATTTTCAGGCAGTGGGTGGCGCACGCAGCTGATGACTGGAAAAATATAAATCTTCAGAGCGGTAGGCAGGATCTTCCGTAACGATAAAAGTAACTGAAGTAATTCTCCGAACCGTAATTCTCGACAGCACAACGCACGGCTGCAAACCGTCACTGAACAAGAATTTAAAGGGAGCCGCAAATTTCGAAGAATGGCCCGCCGACATTTCCAGGGAAGGTCCGCCAACCGGACCGTTTTGAATCAGTATCGGAAGGAAACTCCACTGGACAATGCCCAAAACCAAAACGGCCATTAGTAAAGAAAGGCATATTACGTACCATCGATTTGGCAGGCAGTTTGGCTTCATAGGTATCCTCCGCCGTTAGGGCTGAGGCGTTCCTCAAAATCGAGGCTAGCACCTTGCTGGAATTAGTGTCAAGATATGGATAATTGTTAGGGTGCT
>DATAPT010000462.1:0-10830 GCA_036265065.1 Candidatus Acidiferrales bacterium
ATGGCATCATCACTCGCATTTGGCTCGCGCTAACTCCTGCCATCGAATGGTCGCAGTGCATCGGGGCATTTGAAACCTTCACCGCTGCATTTGATTTTGCCGAAAAAATTGCCACCGGCTCCGCATGGACGAAGCGCCTCGTAACTGTATTCGAGTGGCCCATCCCATCCTTCTTCACTCCGATTCGCCAGCATGCGCCGGAAGGAAAGACGCTGATTTTTTTTATGATCGCGTCCAGCCAATTAAGCGAACTGGAAACTGCGGTGCGAAATGCCGAAGGAAGCGTCACGCACAGTGGAATTTATCCCGGCCTCAACGCGCGCCCCCTGCTTTCCGACTACACCTGGAATCACACCACGCTCTGGGCCATGCGGGCCGATGACGCCTACACCTACTTGCAATGCGGCTTTAACCCAGATACTGTGCGCGATCAGATGCGGCAACTGCGCGAACGCTTCGGCCAGGAAATTTTATTTCACATGGAATTTATGAAAAACGGCGAGGCCCGCGTGGTTCCCGGCGCGATTCCCGTCGTGTACTTCAAATCGGAGGAGCGCCTGAACGACATGATCGATTTCTGCCGCAAAATTGGAGTCTTCGTCGCCAATCCGCACGTGAATAACGTGGAAGGCGGCGGCCGCTATCGCTCGGACAATGTCCAGCTCCTCGCCAAGCTGCGCTACGATCCCAAAGGTTTGCTCAATCCGGGGAAAATGATTACCTTTCATTCGGAATCCGCAAAGGCCGGAGTCACAACGAAATGAAAACCTGGATACCGGATGCAAGAAATTTCGCGTACTTAAATTGGAAGCAAGTCGACGCGCTTCCGCGCGACACCACGCTTCTGGTGCTTCCTGCGGCCGCCATTGAGCAGCACGGCCATCATCTGCCGATTGCCACCGACACGCTGATCAACAATTTGCTGCTCGGCCACGCGCTGCGCAAATTGCCCGCGGAACTTCCCGTCTACGCCTTGCCGCCCGTGCACTACGGCAAAAGCAACGAGCACATCGGTTTTCCAGGAACGCTTTCCCTAAGCTCCTCCACATTCATGGCGGTCTTGCGCGATCTGGGCGCAAGCTTGTCAAAAGCAGGTTTTCGAAAACTCGTCCTCTACAACACGCATGGCGGAAACACTTCGCTCATCGACGTCATGGCGCGAGATTTGCGCGCGGAATTCGGCCTGCGCACTTTTGCCATGCATGGCTCCGGCGGAATTTCGTTCGAAGGCCTCAACCCTCAGGAGCGCACTTACGGATTTCATGCCGGCGAAGTCGAGACTTCTTTTCTCCTCACGAGCGTGCCGGAGCTGGTGGATCAGTCCGCATACACCTCCAACTATATTGCCGACATTACCAAGCCGGCGATGCTGCTTCCGGAAAACGCTCCCGCAACTTTTGCCTGGCTCACAAAAGACATTGCGACGAGCGGTGTGATGGGCGATCCGCGTCCGGCCACAGCGGAAAAAGGCGCACGCTGGCTCGAACAAGCGGCCGCGCGCCTGGCCGCCGCGCTCACCGAAATGTACGAGTACACGGATCTATCCACGCCATGAGCGCGGCAAAGTGGACGGATTGCGGAGACGGCGTTCGCCTCGAACGCGGCGCGCGTGCTCGCATGCGCGATGGCGTGGAGCTCGTCTCCGATCACTATTTTTCGCAACAACCCGGTCCACTCCCCACTCTCTTAATGCGTCAACCCTACGGGCGCGACATTGCTTCCACCGTCGTCTACGCTCATCCAGTTTGGTTTGCGCGCCACGGATACAACGTCGTGATCCAGGATGTGCGCGGTCGTGGTGATTCCGACGGCGAATTTTATCCGTTTCGAAATGAAGGCCCGGACGGCGCCGATACGATTGCATGGCTGCGATCCCGCCCCGAATCGAATGGCCGCGTTGGCATGTACGGATTTTCTTATCAGGGCATGACGCAATTGCTCGCAGCGGCCGAGCAGCCCGATGGTTTGCAGTGCATCTCGCCGGGCATGACGGCGTGGGATTTGTATCACGGATGGTTTTATCAAGGCGGAGCGCTGCGCCTCGCTTCCACTCTGGGCTGGGGATTGCAGCTCTTGAAAGAAGACGCGCGGCGAAAAAAACTTCGCGAAGCAAGCGACAGGCTTGAACAAGCCTGGGCGCAACTCGCATCTCAAACTAGCGCGCTGCCCATTCGCGCGCATCCCGCATTGCACGGCGAAGGTTTGCCGAAGTACGTGCTCGACTGGTTCGATCATGCTACACCCGATGAATACTGGGCCGTGCTCGATGTGAGCCGCCGCCTGGAAAAAATCAACGTTCCCGCGCTGCACATTTCCGGCTGGTATGACGTGTATCTTCGCGGTGGCGTCGATGGCTTTCTTGCATTGAGCCAGTTCGCGGGCAGTGAATTTGCGCGGCAGCATCAATACCTGCTCGCCGGCCCGTGGGTACACATTCCTTGGGGTGACCGGATCGGCGCCGCCGATTTTGGGCCTGAGGCGATGATCGATACGGACGCGATTCTCCTGCGCTGGTTCGATCATTGGCTGAAAGATTCCGGCGCATTTGTGAATGAGCCGCGCATCCACCACTTCGTGCTCGGCGAAAATCGTTGGCGCGAAGCGGAAACTTTCCCCGCAAACACGGATCTCACTTTATTTTTGCACAGCGAAGGTAAAGCCAATTCGCGCAAAGGAAATGGCACGCTTTCCGCTACAAGTCCATCTGCGAATGAGCCCCGCGACATTTTCGTGCACGATCCCGAAGTGCCCGTCCTCGCGCCCGGCGGACCGGCTGCCGCCAGCGGCCAATTCGATCAGGCAGCGCTGGAAATGGGAAACAACCTTCTTGTTTACACGACGGAGCCTCTTGAAAATTCTCTGCGGATTTTCGGAAAGCCACGCGTTGCACTCTATTGCACCACTTCTCTGAAAAATGCGGACGTCATCACAAAGCTTGTGCGCGCGCGGCCCAATGGCACAGCGGAATTTATTTGCATAGGTGTTGCGCGCTCCACTTACCTTTTTACGGAAACAAAGTATGAAGCCGACAAAATTCATCGCTGGGAATTTTCCCTGGAGCCGACTTCCTGCCGCTTTGAAAAAGGAGATCGCATTCGCCTTGAAATCGCCGGCAGCGCGTTCCCGTTGATCGATCGAAATCCTGGCAGCGATGTTCCGTCCTGCGAAGCGACATCCTGGGATTGGCGGCGATCGACCCATTCCGTTTTCCATTCCCGCGAGCACGACTCAGCCTTGTACTTGCCCGTGATTGAGGAAGCGCTGTGAATGCCAACATGGAAGTCCCGGAAATCGAGATTGCAGGAGTCACAAAACACTTTGGAAACGCTCGTGCCGTTCTGGACGCGATCAACCTTGTAATTGGGAAGCAGGAATTCGTCAGCATCATCGGCCCATCGGGCTGCGGAAAATCCACGATCCTCAAACTGATTGCCGGACTTTCTTCGCCATCGAGCGGAACGATACGCGTGGACGGAATGACGCCTCTGAATACCCGCGAAACGATTTCCTTTGTTTTTCAGGACGCGACCCTGCTCCCCTGGCGCACGGTGAAAGAAAATATCGGACTCGGCATGGAACTTGAGCGTGTGCCAAAAGACCGGCGCGAAAAAGAAATTTCCACGCTACTGGATCTTGTCGGCCTTAAGCAGGTAGCCAAGTCCTACCCGCGCGAATTGTCCGGCGGAATGAAGATGCGCGCCTCGATCGCGCGCGCTCTCGCGACGCATCCCCGCATCATGCTCTTGGACGAGCCGTTTGCAGCGCTCGATGAAATGACCCGCGACCACTTGAACGAAGAATTCCTGCGCCTGCGCGCCGAGCAGCAATGGACCGCTGTTTTCGTCACGCATTCCGTTCCCGAAGCCGTATTTCTCTCTGACCGCATTGTGGTCCTCGCGCCGAACCCTGGCCGAGTGTACGCGGAGTTCCGTGTAGACCTGCCAATGCCGCGAACCGCCGCCATCCGCGGCTCCAAAGATTTTGACGCGCTCGCCTCGCGCGTGGCTCACGCGTTGCGGGAGACCATCCTGCAATGAAGCAAAAAACCATCACGGTTTTAAATGCGCTTGCTGTTTTCGCGGCGTTTCTTTTCTTATGGCAAGTCATCCTCTGGGTGTTCCACGTGCCGCGTTTCATGTTGCCTTCTCCTTACGCTGTCGCGCTCGCCGTCATTGCCCGCTTTCCCTCTTTGATGAACTCATTAGCAATCACAGCGGAAGAATCTGCCGGCGGCCTGATCGCAAGCATCGTCGTGGGTGTCCTGGTGGCGCTCGTTTTCGCGCAATCGCGCTGGGTCAGAAAAATGCTTTATCCTTACACTCTGCTTCTGCAAACCGTGCCCATCATTGCCATTGCGCCGCTCATTCTGATGTGGATGGGTGCGGGTTTGCCCGCCGTGACGCTGATCGCATTCATCATTTCGCTCGCGCCGATTATCGCCAACACTACGCAGGGCCTCATCAGCGTGGATGAAAATCTGGTGCACCTTTTCCTGATGCACAACGCCTCGAATCGCCAAATACTTTTCAAGCTGCGTTTGCCGCATGCCATCCCCAATCTTTTCGTGGGAATGCGCATCGCCAGTGGAATCGCGGTGATTGGCGCGATTACCGGTGAACTATTCGCCGGCTCCGGCCGTGTGGGAGAAGGCGGGCTGGGATATTCAATTCTCTACGCCTCCTCTCAACTCCAGACCGAATATTTATTTGCGCTAGTGCTGGCGGCGACGGTCCTCGGCTTCGGTTTTTTATTTTTGATCATGTTTCTGGAATGGTATTTTCTCCACAAGTGGCATGAATCGGCTCGCGCCGCGGAAATCGAATGAACGGATAAACCGAAAAATAAATTCCTGGGAGAGAAAAACAATTGCTGCGACTCGAAACCGAAACCGGATGGTGGCTTGTCACGCATCCCGACCATGCACGTCTCGCGGGAGCGTTTGCCGAGCGATGGGGCAACGATCTGTTTCTGCCGCCGGAGCCGCGCGAACACGTCATGCGCGGAATCGCGCGTCACGATGACGGCTGGGTGGCGCGCGATGCCGCCCCGCAAATCACGAGGCAAGGAAAGCCCAGCGCGTTTTCCACCGAGCTCGTCGGAAAATATTCGGCGTTCGAGGAAATCGATCTGACGGACTACCTCGCCGTGCGCGATCGCGCCGTCCGTCTGATCGCCGCTGAAGATCCTTATGCCGCTGTCCTCATTTCCATGCATACCTACAGCCTGCTGCATGATCACGCGGATCGCTCCACTATCGCTCCGGAGCAATTGCCACTCCTGGATCAGTTCCTCGCGAATCAACGCGCTCTGCAAGATGCGCTGCACCAGCAAATCGCGGCGAACCCAAAGCTCAAGCCGGAACACAAAAGCGATGACGCAATTCTAGATCACTTCCATCTGCTGCAAGCTAATGACAATCTTTCGCTGCTTACCTGCGTGGATTTTCAAAATCCCGCGAATTTGTTGCACGCGTTGCCCACGCGCGACGGCAGGCGCGTCCCTGTCCAGGTTCGCTCGGTCGGCACGCGCCGTTTTATTTTGGAGCCGTATCCATTCGCGGAGCGCGCCATCACCTTTCAATTTCCCGCGCGCCACGCCAATGGAAAATTATTTTCATCCGCCAGGGAATTGCAAGAAGCCTTTGAGGCAGCTCCGCGGGAAATGCTTTCCGTAATGGTCAGTGCGGACTAAGCAGGAATGAAAATTGAAAATAAGGTGTCACATAAATAATTAGAAACTATCAGATAAATGCCTGCATTCCATTATCGAAAAGCAATTAACAGGTGCTTCAAATAAATCCATGCCCTCCGGTGCTGAAAGTGCCGTCCTCCGCGCCGTTGGCGCGAGAACATGTCCTTACGTTCAAGTTGTGAAACAAGAAAAAGCTATTTGTGAGATGACCACTAGTCATTGTGGGTCGCAGCTCCACAGGCTGAGGAAGAGTATTTTTGTCATCCCGAGCGACGCGAGGGATCTGCTTTTCTTCTCGGCTTCCAAGAAACGCTAGATCAACTTACCCAAACGAGCCACGCCCATCCAAATGCCAACGTGATCAGCGTAATCGGAACTCCGGCGCGCAAATACTGCCCAAACGTAATTTTCACTTCAGGCTTGGCGCGCTCCACAACGATAATATTCGCCACCGAACCGGTAATCGTAAGATTGCCAGCCAGCGTGCTGGCCATGGCCAACACCAGCCAGCCTTGCTGCGGATTTGCAAATCGCGGCACCGCCGACTTCAGCAGCATCACGGCAGGCACGTTGCTCACAATGTTGCTCAGCCCCGCTGTTACGATCGTCAATGTGTACGCGTGCTGCAGGTTCCATCGATTCCCAACTTCCAACATGCGAGCCGTCAACCCAACATTTTCCGCCCCGCCCACAATCAAAAATAAGCCAACAAAAAATACAAGCAGGCCCCAATCCACTTCTTCGTAAACTTCCCGCGGCTCATGCCTTCGTGTCATCAGCATGATCGCAGCGCCCATCGCCGCTACCTGTGCCGGCGGCAATCCCGCAAGAAATCCTGCAAGCACCAGCAAAATCACGATGCCCGCTTTCAGTAAAGTGCCACGAGGACTTGATACAGGCATGGCAGGATCGACACGCGGCGCTGCAGGCGTTTCGTGCCGCGTGTAAATAAACCACAAAATAAGCCAATCGACGATCAACCCAAATGCAGCAACAGGCCCCAGGTGAAATAGAAACCTGCTGTACCGAATCCCGGAGTACGAACCGATCAACATGTTTTGCGGATTGCCCGTAATGGTCGCCACGCTCCCAATATTGGAAGCCGTGGCCACAGCCAGCAGATACGGCAGCGGCGATAATCCCATCCGCCGGGACACCTTCAACGTGAACGGAACCATGATCAGGCAAATAATGTCATTGACGAAAAACGCCGAAAACGTCCCGCTCAAAAAAACGATGGCGGGCAATAAATGGCGGGGGCTGACTCGCGCGGCAATCCATTCCGAAACCCAATCGAAAAATCCATCCAGGTGAAGATAAGCCACCAGCAACATCATCGAAAACAGCAGGACAATCGTTCCGAAATCGATGAAATGCAGGGAATCCGCAGGCCGTACAGCGCGAATCGCCACCATCAGCACTGCTCCGATGATGGCCGCACCCGGCCGGTCAATCTTCATCCCCGGGAATTTTCCGATGGCAAAAACCAGATAGCTCAGCAGAAAAATTGCATAGGCGGCGAGCCGCGTGAATTCACTCAACGTGGCGGGCGAGAGGGTCAAGCTCAAATCATATCGCGCGGTTCCCGTACCCGGCAACCGCATGCGACACACCTTCTTCGCATTTCTATCAGTTGCTATGGCCCAGCGTGCCCTTGACTGTTACAATACTGCCCAGTGAGCGATTGGCGACAAATTCAGGCCCGCATCCGCAAGGCGCGCACCAGCGCGGATCCTCCCGGCCAATTATCAGCATTATATGAACGAACCCATGACGCTATGGTAGCGTTCGAACTTGCCCAGCTGCATGAGAAGGCTGGAACAATTCCTGAGGCCGTGCGCTGGTTTACCACGGCTGCCGAACGTTTTCGGCGCCCGCAATGGAAACAAAAAGCTGAAGAAGGTTTAGTTCGCCTGGGCGCGCCCATACCGGTAGCGCCTGCCATTCCCGCAGGAGTGGCTGTCAGCGAGACTACGAGTGAAACGGTGACGCAGTTGGAACCAATAATTTCAGAATTTTCCGATGATGATTCGAACGATGCCGAGCAGGAATTGACCGAAGGAACGCAAGAAACTGTTTTCGAGCAGCCCGTTGTGGAAGGCGCAGCTGCGCCCGCAACAGCGCAGCCTTCGGAAGCCGGTCCAGACCGCCGTCGCAGGCGTCGTGGACGTCGCGGTGGCCGCGGGCGTCACAAAGGCGTTCGCACGGCAGCCCCATCGGCCGCTTCAGCCTCGTCAGCAGCCGTTCCCTCCGCTCCTCCAGCGCCGCCCTCCATGTTTGATCGTGTGGCCGCGGAGTCGCGCCCGTTTCCAGTTGCTAGACCTTCGGTGTCGGCTGATATCGCCGAGTCTCGCGTGCGTGAACCGGAACCGGCGCGCAGTTACGAGAGCGCTCATGCCGGCCCCATTCTTTCGGCGCGTGTGAAGTCGGGCGATCCTGCCCTTTCCTCACGCCTCGCTCAGCTGGAATCCCAACTTCGCCGCCTGCTTGCCTGCTCGCTCCATTCGCTGGAACAGGCGGATGATGCGCCTGCAGGCCCGGGCGTTTTTCTGATTACCGACACGGACCTGACAACTTACTATTACGCTGAAGCTTGTCAGACCTTGCGCGTCGGAATCGGAAACATGCTGCGCAGCGGGCGCGGCACGCGTGAAGGCTCCAACCTGAAAGAGAAGCTCGCGGAGCATCTCGGCATCAACGAAGCGCGCGTCGGCAAATACCTGAAGGAACATTGCGGCGTACGCTGGCTCCAGTTGGATGAAGGCGCGCCATTGCTGGCGCATTTCGCCGTCGCGGTCCTTCGCCCAATCTCTAACGATTAATCTTTTCCTCTTTTTTCTCTAGAAGTCATTTCGTAAATAAACTTCGTGGGTCGCGGCTTCAGCCGCGACGTTTAGAGCTGTGAAAATCAAGGGCTTTAGCCCCTGAAGTTCTATCAACATTCCTGCTGCGAGCCATTTAGGATATGGCTTGTAAAAATATTTTCCTTGCCAATTCCCGTCGTGGACAAGGTGTGCCCGGTGTGTCTAAACTGCGCGTAGTTCCGGCACACATTGCTCAATGGGAAAGGGAAACCGTGCGCACGCAAATCGGTATCGTCGGGGCGGGCCCCGCAGGATTGGTCCTCGCTCATTTGCTGCACCTGCAGGGAATCGAATCCGTCGTCATCGAATCGCGCAGCAGAAAATATATTGAAGAGCGCATCCGCGCCGGCCTCCTGGAACAAGGCACAGTAGATTTACTGATTGAAACAGGCGTCGGAAAACGTTTGCAGCGCGAAGCACTCACCCATCACGCAATTGAATTGCGATTCAATCGCCGAGGCCACCGCATTGATTTTAATGATTTAACCGGCGGCAAGACGGTGACTATTTATGCGCAGCAGGAAGTGATAAAAGATCTGGTTGCCGCGCGCCTCGAAGCCGGCCTGCCGCTTATTTTTGAGGCGAGCGACGTCAGCGTTCATAACTTCGATGGCGCAAATCCATCCATCCGTTTTCGTGTCGCGGGCGAAGCGCAGGAACTACATTGCGATTACATCGCCGGCTGCGATGGTTTTCATGGCATATGCCGCCCCAGTATTCCCGCGGGAGTCCTGACGGAATTCGAGCGCATTTATCCTTTTGGCTGGCTGGGCATTCTCGCGCAGGCCCCGCCTTCTTCGCCTGAATTGGTTTATACCTACCATGAGCGCGGGTTCGCTTTGCTAACCATGCGCACCATGGAAGTCAGCCGCCTGTATCTGCAAGTTCCGTATGACGAGGAGATCAGCGCGTGGCCCGACGACCGCATCTGGAGCGAACTCCGCGCACGGACCGCGGCGGATGGAAATTGGAAACTCAACGAGGGCGCAATTTTTCAAAAGGGAATTACCGGAATGCGAAGTTACGTGGTCGAGCCCATGCAGTACGGCAAAATGTTTTTGGCCGGCGATGCGGCGCACATCGTCCCGCCCACCGGGGCCAAGGGCCTGAATCTTGCCGTGGCCGATGTGCGTATTATGGCGCAAGCCTTCGCGGAATTTTATGAGACCGGAAAAACTCAGTTGCTGGACAGGTATTCCGAAATTGTTCTTCGACGCGTGTGGAAAGCCCAGCGCTTCTCCTGGTGGATGACTTCGATGCTCCACCGGTTCGACACCGACAACGCATTCGATGAACGCCGCCAGATCGCGGAACTCGACTACGTAACTAGTTCGCGCGCCGCAATGACGACGCTTGCCGAAAATTATGTAGGTCTGCCCTGGGACTAGGTTTTTAGTAGCACAGGCACTCCTGCCTGTGCTCTCTTGTGAACTCCAGCAAAACCCGCACAGGCAAGAGTGCCTGTGCTGCTAAACCCCAGGTCGAATCGATTTTTCCGCGGCCCGCGCCGTATCACACCTAAGGGAACACAGCCTCCACCGCTGGATCCACAGGCTTCATGCTCCACAGAGCGGCTGATCCATTGCGCAGCGCCTCAAGCAAACGCGAAGCAGTCTCGTCGTGATGTTCCAGGTTCGCAAGCTGAGCCAAAACATTTCCAAATCCGCCGCCCAATTCGAGAGCGGAAATCATGGACTGCAGCGCGTATCGGTCGCGCGAATCCACAATGTTCTGCAGGATATCCACGGTCTCGTGTTCGAACTTGGCCAGGGCCGTGGCGGCTCGAATTCGAACCAGCCGGTGCGAATCGCGAATGGCTTCGAGAAGAATGGGAATCGCGCGAGGGTGAAGAATCAGGTTGAGCGACGAAGTGGCGCGCAGCCGGACGAACCACGCGTCATCGCGAATCAGCTTGGCGAGCACGGGAATCGCCAGCGGCAGGGGCATCGCAGCCAGGGCTCTCGCGGCGCTGGCGCGAATTTCCGGTTCAGGATCCTCCGCCAAAATTATGATTTCATCCACCATTAGGGGCGTGGCCAGTTCACCCGCGACTCGCGCCAGCAGCACGCGCGATTCTCCCAACGAGCGGCGCAGATAGGGCAGTAGAGCCTCCGGTTGATCCTGGTAGCAACGTATCAGTGCATCCGCAATTGGCGCTGTGGGAACCTTAAGGCCGCCAACCATGTGAGCTTCCAGAATCGGCGACGCAGCGCCCACCAGACCGCTTAATCCCAGAGCCCTCACAGCGGCGATCCGCGTATCCAATTGCCAGTCG
>DATAPT010000463.1:0-2964 GCA_036265065.1 Candidatus Acidiferrales bacterium
AATGTCCCGGCTTACTCGCCGTTCTATCCGGCGTCCTATCACCAGGGGAATGGGCATCAATTCGCTCTCGCTCTCGAATCTGCCAACGTGGTCGCGGCAGCGATGGCTACACCACGCGATGCCGAAGCCACGCGCCAGGCCATCATTGCCGAGTTGGGAATGCACGCGAGCGCGATTCAGGATATTGCCAGCAAGATTGACGGCGAATCGGGCTGGACTTATCTCGGCATCGATCTTTCCCCCGCGCCACATAAGGAAGTTTCCATCGCCTCGGCCATGGCGGGCTTTACCGGTGGCCATTTCGGCACGAGCGGCACGCTGACCGCGGCGGCGACGATTACTTCGGCTCTTCGCGATATCTCCGTAAAAAAAGTGGGCTACTCCGGCCTGATGATGCCTGTGATGGAAGACACGCGACTTTCTCAACTGTGGAGCGAGGGCGCGCTTTCCATCGATCAACTTCTCGCCTACTCCGCTGTTTGCGGCACGGGACTCGACACGATTCCCTTGCCGGGCGACACGTCAACGCAGCAGCTCGAACGCATTATCGGCGATATGGCCAGCCTATCCGTCAAGTGGACCAAGCCGCTAAGCGCGCGCCTCTTGCCAGTGGCTGGAGCGAAGGCCGGAGACCGCACCGCGTTTGACGATCCCAACCTGATCAACACCATCATTCAACCGCTGCCGTAATTTATTATTGGTTGGCGAAGGCATGCAACGCGGCCATCAAAATGGGCTTGGCCCAATTGGGAGCCTCTTTCAAATCACACGTCGCCAGGGTCTTCCCTTTTCGCGCATGGAGAATCAATTTTGGATTGGGCGCGTGGCCCGAATGTGGATCGGCTTCCTCGCTGTTGTCATAGACAAACGCTTCGGTCAGCTTCGGGAGCAGTTGAATTAAATTCCAGAGGCTGCGCGCATAACGTTCGCGAATTTTCGCCTCGGGAATATCGTGACCGCCTCGTTCCACGCGTGCACGCACCCTGGCAATGTGCAGCTCCGGATTTTCGAGGCCCACGTACCAGACGCGCACCTCAATACCGGCAAGCGTTGCCTTCTCAAGAAGCGCTGCGAGCGAATGCCCGCCAAGTGTCGTCTCCATCGCGAAGTTGCATCGTTCAGTGATCGCCCGTTCGAGCAGACGTTTCCCTTCGTTCCACGCTACGCTGTTTGCTTTTTCCTGCGTGATGGCGGGATTTGCGGAAAGAATGCGCTGCGCGGCTTCATCCGGATTGAAATACTCGGCGCCACGCTGGCGAAACATGGCGCCGCCAATGCTGCTTTTGCCAGCGCCATTCGTGCCGGCCAGAACGTAGATGCACGGATTCTGCCCTGCCTTAGGCACGCCTGCGCGCAGCGTTTACCGCGGCTTTGCCTAGTTCCTTGGGCGATGCGGAGAATGCGGACTGCATCGCGGAGCGCGCCTTCGGCGTCTGCATGCGATCGAGCATGGAGTCAAACTCGGCGCTGAGAGTGTTGAGCTTGAATTCCGCGGCATGAGTGAGCTTGTTAAACTCATCGATCGAAATCAGGATGGCTTTGGGCGCGTCGTGCTTGGTGATGACGACGCTGCCGCCCTGCAGGGCCATTTCGAGGGCGCGGGCAAATTCATTCTTGGCCTGCGTCGCCGTGAAGCGGGCGGATTCACCGGGAGCTTCCGGAACAAGGCGGGCGGCTGAAATTGCGTTTCTACGCGCAGCGCTCATGGGGTTTTCTCCTAATGGCTATTTTAGCTATTTTAGCTAATTTGGTCAATCCATAAAAAGGCCGGCGTTTCCCGGGCCTGGAAGCGGCTTCAATCATTTCGCTTACCGCTATTTTTCAAAAGGCAGCCTTTGCAATTATTTCCTGGAAGAGCCAAGCACCGCTGGATTCACCACATTGATGGGCGTGCCAATCCAATACGCCAGTATCTGGTCGAAGATTTCCGCGAATTGCAGGTCGTACTCATCGCGCGTGACATACCCAATGTGCGGCGTGCACACAACATTTTTTATCTTGAGCAGCGGATGATTTGTGTCTCGCACCGGTTCTTCCTCGAAGACGTCCACCGCGGCCATTCCCGGCCGGCCCTGTTGCAAAGCATTTACCAGGGCGCCGGGTTCTATGAGCGGCGCGCGACTGGTATTCACAAGCAGGGATGTCGGTTTCATGCGCGCTAAATCCCCAGCCGTGACAATTCCGCGAGTCGCGTCGTAAAGCCGCAAATGCAGCGAGAGAACGTCACTCTCCTCGAAAAACGCTTCTTTGCTTTCGGCTGTGGCGTAGCCGTCCTGCCGCGCGCGTTCGAGCGCATCTTTGCCGGACCACGCGAGCACCTTCATGCCGAAAGCTTTTCCATAACCTGCGACGGTGCTACCGATGCGCCCATAGCCATAAATCCCCAGCGTATTGCCGCGCAACGTATCGCCCACTCCAATTTGCCAGTTCCCCGCTTGCAGCGAGGCCATCTGTTGCGGGATTTGGCGAATGGCGGCAAGAATGAGGCCCCACGTTAGTTCCGCCGCCGCGTAACATGGCGTGCCCGCGTGTTGGCTGGACGAGACGACTACGCCAAGGCGTGTGCAGGCATCAATATCGATGTGCGGAAAAACGCTGCGCTGGCTGATGTGTTTTAATTTTGGCAGCCGCGAGAGCAATGCTGCCTGAATCTTCGTCCGCTCGCGAATCAGCACGAGAACTTCCGTGTCTTTCAGCCGTTCAGCTAAAGTATCCGTATCCTGCACATGATCATTCCAGATTTGGACTTCATGTTTTTTCAGCTTCTCAAAACACGGAAGCGTCCGAATCGTATCGAAGTAATCGTCCAGAATCGTGATCTTCATCCCGGTCTCGCATTCAGTTATATTCTTGCATTGGGAATATTTTTTCTGAAATCTCCTTTAAATATATCTCAACGACCGGCTTTGCTACTCGATTAAAAATCTTCTATTGATTTCCGGATAGGATAAATGGGACAGAAAA
>DATAPT010000464.1:0-6134 GCA_036265065.1 Candidatus Acidiferrales bacterium
TTCTCCCAGGCAGGCGATCTTGCTGAAAAAAAGGGAGAGAAAAGTTTGGTAACTTTTCTCCCCCAAAAAACTTTGCCGATTCATTACGACGCTGACTTACGCGGCGTTGGTCGCGGCCTTCGCAGCGCCAGCTTCATCCCACCGGACGGACACGAGCTTCGAAACGCCCGGCTCCTGCATCGTCACGCCATACAGCACCGACGCCATCTCCATCGTTCTCCGGTTGTGCGTCACGACGATGAACTGCGTGCCCGCGCTCATCTCCGAAACGAGTTTCGTGAAGCGCCCCACGTTCGCTTCATCCAGCGGCGCGTCGACTTCGTCCAGAATGCAGAACGGGCTCGGCTGGTAGCGGAAGATGGCGATGAGCAGAGCCAGCGCCGTCATGGCTTTTTCACCGCCGGACAGCAGCAGCACGTTTTGCAGACGCTTCCCGGGCGGCTGCGCCACCACGTCGATACCCGGCTCGCCGGAGCTGTCCGGCTCGGACAATCTCATTTCGCCCGTGCCGCCGCCAAGGAGCGTGTGGAAGGCTGTCGCGAAATTGGTGTTAATAAAGTTGAAGGCTTCCTCGAATTTCAGTTTGCAGACTTCGTCCAGTTCCGCGATGGCCTGTTGCGTGTCCGTGATCGATTGCAGCAAATCCGTCCGCTCGCGGCCGAGGAATTCAAAGCGCTGCTCGCACTCATTGTATTCCTCAAGCGCCATCATGTTGATCGGGCCCATCGATTCGATGCGCGATTTCAGTTCGTGATATTGCGCGTCGGACGTGCGCAGTTCCTCGCCCGACAAGAGGGCAGGGAACTCCGCGATCAAATCTTCCGGCTGCGCGTTCAACTCTTCTGCGCACGATTGCCGCAAATGCTCGCGCTCGGAATCGTTGCGCGCTCGCTCGATCTCCAGCTTACTGCGTTGTTCGCGGAAGTCGCCGAGCTTCTGCCGCGCGTGGCGCAGCGTGTCGTCCATGTGCGTCGCGCGAATGCGAGTGTCCTCGAACTCCTTTTCGAGTTCGGTGCCGCGCGCTTCGAGCCGCAACTTTTCCGCGCGCAACGAAGCGACTTGCTTCTGATGCTCCCCGGTCTGCGTCGCAAGCTGCCCTTGTTCCGCTACCAGCGAATCGTGTTGCAGGACAAGCGCCTGCCGCCGCGCGACAAGCTCTTGCAGTTCGTGCGCAATGCGCGCCGCAATCGTTTCCGCGCTCGCCAATCGTTCCGCGAGCCCCGCCATTTCCGCGCGCCGCGTTGACAGTTCTTCCTGCCTCGCCTGCGCCGTTTGCCGCAAAGCGATTTGCTGTTCCATCGCCTGAGCGATGTCTAATTCCGCTTGCGTTCGTGCGCCCGAAATTTCCCCGCGCTTCGCCTGCGCCGCTTCGGCGCGTTGCTGTGCCGCCGCTGCGCCATTTCGCAACCGCGCCAATTCGGTCTGGCAATCGCGCAATTCGATTTCAAGCCGCACCATGTCGCCACGCGCCTGATCGCGTTGCAGATTGGCCGCTACCAGAAGTTTCTGCGATTCCACGTGTTGCGCCGTAGCCTGTTCAAGAGTCACTTCGCTCGTGCGCAAATCTTCTTCGATCCGTTGCAGCGTCGCTTGCGCCTCGGCTGCCGCGCGCTCGAATTGCAGCACCTCCGCATCCAGCGCCCGCAATTCGCGCTTCATACCAAGCGGCCCTGTTTCCGAAGGACGTCCCCCGCTCACGACGCGGCCCTGATAGGTCGTCCCGTCAGGAGTCACGAATGAATATGCGGGATTCTCTCTAGCGAGGCGCTCGGCAACTTCCGCCTGCTCGACGAGAAACGCCGATTTTAAACGCGGCAGAAACTGCTTCGCCGCCGGACCCAGCGGATCGCGAAATTCCACCAGGCGATCGAGGCGCGAAACCGTTTCATTCTCAAAATTAAATGAGACAACCGGCTCGTTCGGCTGAAGGTTCAGTTTGCGAATCGAATCCACGAAGAACGTGGCGCGTCCGCCCACTTCATCGCGCAGCATGGCGATGCCCGCGCGCGCGACGTCGAAGTTTTCAACGACCACGTATTCCAACTCATCGCGCAAAAATTGTTCGATGGCGCTTTCGTACTCTTGCCCCACTTCGGCGTAATCGGCAAGCACGCCCACGGCGCGGAAGCCATCTGCGGCTTCATTCACCTGGCTTGATGCAAACAGTTTCTGCACTGCGTCGGCTGTATACGAACGCTCATTCAAAATTTGCTCGACCGAGGCGCGTCGCGCGCGTCCCCCCGCAAGAGCATCGCGTGTTGCGCCAACTTGTTTGGTGGCCTCCTGCCGCTGGGTGCGAAGATTGGCAATGCCCGCCTGCGCATTCTTCACCAATTCTTCAAGGCTGCGCGTGCGTTCCTGAACGTCTTCCCAATGCAGATCGGCGGCCTGCGAACGATCGCGATGATGCAGAGACTCATCGAGCAATTCCAGTTCCTGTTTCCCGAAACGCTCGACTCCTTCCAATTGATGTGCCAGCGTTTGTTCGGCCTGCGCCTGCTCACCGTGCAATCGCGTAAGTTGTTCGCCCAGTTGTGCGGCGGTGCGTCGCAGCGCCGCAATGTGCGCTTCAGCGGAATTGTGCGCGCCGGAAATTTCAGCGGTAGCCGCGGTCAGGGTCGCGAGGATCGCTTCCACGCGCGCCACTTCTGTCTTGATCGTCGCCACGGACTCGCCATGCGCCGTGGCGCGAGTTTCCACTTGAGCCGCTTGCGCCGCGCTCTGCTCAAGTTCCGCGGTCAATTGCTGCAGCCGGCCAGTTAACTCGGCCGTGCGCTGCTTGTTAAACAGAATGCGATTTTCGCTGCGATCGAGTTCGAGCGCCGTTTGCCCCAGCACGTTTTGGTGTTGCCTGAGTTCGCCTTCGAGTTCGTAGGTCCGCGAAGAGAGGCGATCCTGCTCGGTTTCCCACTGGCTGACGGATTGCGCCTCCGTCGATTCCTGCTGCGAAATTCCCCCAAGCAATCCGCCCAGGCGATCCGCTTCCATGTCCAGTTCTTTTGCTTTGCTCGCCAGAACCTGCCGCAGCAAGCCGCGCATCTGCTCGCGAATTTCCGCATAGCGCCGCGCTTTCGATGCCTGCCGCTTCAACGACGCCAGCTGCTTCTCAACTTCGACGTAAATATCGTTTACGCGCGAAAGATTTACTTTGGACGATTCGAGTTTTGCTTCCGAGAGGCGGCGCTTGGTTTTGAATTTCGTGATTCCGGCAGCTTCTTCAATAATGGCGCGCCGGTCGGTGGGCTTGGAGCTGAGAATCTGGCCGATGCGGCCCTGCTCGATGATCGCGTAGGAATCCGGCCCTAGCCCGATGCCCATGAACAAATCCTGAATGTCGCGCAGTCGCGCCACGCGCCCGTTGATCAGGTATTCGCTCTGCCCCGAGCGATACAGCCGGCGGCCGACAACGACTTCGCCAGGCTTCAATTGCAACGAATGTTTTTCGCCGCCCGCGCGCTTCTTCTTTACAAATGCAGGCGCCCTGGATCCATCGATTTCCGCGTCTGCGGCCGCGTCTTGAGCAGTTTCCGTCGCGCCATCCCCGGAAATCTCGGCCTCTCTCTCGCTGTTCTCTGTGTCCTCTGTCCCCTCTGTGTTAAAAGCCTTTGCATTTGCCGTAGCGCCAAACGCGCTGTCAGGCACTCCCACGGGCCCATGAGCACCGTTCTCACCATGCTGAGGTCCAAGCACAAATTCCGCTGCCTCGGCCAGTTCAGGATCGACGAGCGTCAGCGTGACTTCCGCAAGCCCGAGGGGAGGCCGCTTGGCGGTCCCATTAAAAATACAGTCGGACATCCGCTCGGCGCGCAGCGATTTGTGGCTCTGCTCGCCCAGGACCCACGAAATGGCATCCACAATATTGGACTTGCCGCAGCCATTGGGTCCGATAATGCACGTAAGGCCGGCGCCGCTAAAAGTAATTTGCGTTTTTTCGCAGAATGACTTGAATCCGACGAGCTCAACTTTGCGCAGTTTTAGCAAGATATCCCCTTTTAGGCTTCCGCCGTGTGCACGCCGGGTGATTCTGTTGCCGCAATTCGCCTACACCAAGCCCTTTGCACATACCTCGGAAGAGACGTATTCCGCTTACTCGGGAGGGTTCGAGCCGCGACAATTTCGCTGAAGGGTCGTTTAACAGGGGCCCATCCGCCTGGCGCTACGATGGCGGTTACGGGAAAACAAATTATCACGCGATGAGGTTGAAGTAAAGACGCAAGCGCATATTAATCAACATTAGTTTTGTGAACACTCTGAAGCGCAGGATGTAAAAAGGAACGCTAGCACACACCAAAACAACAGGGCGAAACCGGGAAGAATCTCCCGATTTCGCCCACCAAATTCTCCCGGTCTATTTTTTGGCTATTGTGGTTGTGCGGTTTGCTCCTTCACGGAGAGTGCGACGAGTTGGCCGCTTGCATCAGGTTGGTAATCCACACTGGCCATTGATCCTGCGGCCACGTGCCCTTGCACAGTAGTTTCCTTGCCTACCACGAACCGCATCGGTTTCTTCTCATTGCCTTGTGCTACATCCACCGAGAACGCTTTTCCGCCAGTTTCCACCTGCGTGACTTTTCCTGTTACGGTTTGCACCTTGGGTGACTGCTGATCAGATTGCGCGCTCTGCTTTGCAGGTTGTGCGTGTGCTGATACTGCGAATAAAAACCCCGCAAGCGATGTAGCCAGTAGAATTTTTCGAATCATAGGCCTTTACCTCCAGAAATATGGGAGGGCACGAAATGTCATGCACATGGGAGTCCACTTTTAAAAATAATTTCTGCGGAGCACGAGAGTGCCGCAGAAGTTTCTCGCCTCCCTCATTCCATGTATTCATCGGACAGAGATTTCACCAACGGCTAGAATATTTTTCGTGCGCCATGCAGAAAATTTCTAAAGGGAATCCGGTAGAAGCCAACTGATCCGATTGAATTTCAGATGAAACGGAAGGTTTTGAATTCCGAGCAGCGCAGCTGCTGTAGCCCACCTCTTCAGAGGCGGGGGTCTAAATTTCACACGTCGACGCTGCCACCTGAGAATCTAAACCCCCGCCCCTGATCCTTCGATATTAGTCAGGACAAGAGAGGCGGGCTACAGCAGTCTTTGTGAGTCGCGTCCTTTTTTCCGCGGCCTCTTCAGCCGCGAGACCAAATCTCCGAGAAACCCTGGGTTTTAGAGTCTGTGTGAGAACTGCATAATCATTGTGGGTCGTGGCTTTAGCCACGACGTAAGCTCTGCAAAATAGGTGCGGCTTTAGCCGCTGAAGTTCCAATCTTACAGTTCTCACACAGACTCTTTAGCCCCTGACCGCCCATAACCCTCAAGCGAACGCCCACGATGTTTTGCTATAGTCCCGTATTCACTATCGTCTGTCATAATCCGAGCGATGTTTCGCGGAACTGCTTCGCACGCTGCGCACGGAATCTTTTTGGGAGGATTTGCAATGCTCTTCGATTTTAATGAAATTCCACCGAAGGAATGCTACAAGCTTCTCGTTTCCACGGTAACCCCGCGCCCCATCGCCTGGGTGGTCAGCCAGGATTCCAAAGGCGTGCTGAACGCCGGAGCATTTTCCTTCTTCAACGCATTTTCAGGCAATCCTCCGGTAATCGGCATCGGCGTTGCCAGCTATAACCCTGCCCGCCCAAAAGACACCCGCGTGAACATCCGCGAAACAGGCCAGTTCGTAGTAAACCTCGTCTCGGAAGCCAACGCCGAACAAATGAATATCACCGCAATTGAATTCGATTACGGGGTAAATGAATTGCAGGAAGCCGGACTCACAACTTTGCCCTCCGTGCGTGTAAATCCGCCGCGCATCGCGGAAAGCCCCGTCGCTATGGAGTGCGAGCTGCTCCAAATCGTGGATTTGGGCGAAACCGGAATTGTCCTGGGCCGCGTAGTCGCCATGCACATTCATGACGAAATGGTCCTCGACGCCGAAAAAAATTACATCGACACCCCAAAATTGAAACTCATCGGCCGCATGCACGGCCGCGGCTGGTATGCGCGCACGTCAGATTTATTCGAAATGCCGCGTATCCCCGTAGGCGATTGGAAAATGAAAAACAATCTGTAATCTAATCCCTCGGAAAGACTGAAGCCAACCCGCGTACTGTCTTAGTAGCGTCGGCGTCTCG
>DATAPT010000465.1:0-3216 GCA_036265065.1 Candidatus Acidiferrales bacterium
GCATGGCGGAAGCCGCGAGCGTCGTGAAGCCCTGCGTCGGCATCCGCACTCACTCTGCAATCAGCAGATTTTCGGCGAAGGGCCACTGCTCGTCGATCCACTGAGCTTCGCAGCGGAAGCCCGCACCGCTTGCCGTCTCAATAATCTCATTGGCTGAATACTTGTGGCTGCTTTCCGTCCAAATTGTTTCTCCCTCGAGGAACTCGATCACCACCTCCGCCGCCGGGATGCTCACGATCTGTCGCCGAGTCGACATCAAATGCATCTCCACGCTCCGAGTTTCGTGATTAATCCGTGCCACATGGACGAAGTGTCGTAAATCGAAATCGGCACCCAGTTCACGATTCACGCGGGCCAGGAGGTTCATGTTGAACGCAGCGGTCACTCCGAGTTCGTCGTCGTAAGCCGCGATCAGCTGGGCGCTCGGTTTTTCCAAGTCCGTTCCTAGCAGCAAGGAGTCGCCGGGTTGTAGAATGCCGCGAACTTCTGCGAGGAATTTAGCACCTGCGGGACGATCGAAATTGCCGATTGTGCTGCCGAGAAACAGCACGAAAAGATGCTGGCCGCTCTTGCGATAGGCGGCTACCTCCAGCAGGCCTTCCAGATATTCGCGTTCAAATCCGACAATGCTGATGCGGTCGATATCGCTCAACTCGCGTTCGCACATCACCAGGGCCGAGCGCGAAATCTCCACGGGATAATACGACGTGCGCTGACGCCGGCAGAACGCTTCCAGCAGCCAGCGGGTTTTTTTGCCACTGCCGCTGCCCAGTTCCGCAACTGCCACCGGTCCCGGAAGCAGGTCTACGATCTCATCCGCATGGCGGCGCAACAATCGCTCGTCGGCCCGCGTGAGCCCGTATTCCGGCAGGTGGCTGATCACTTCAAACAAGGCCGAGCCGACGTTGTCGTAGAGATATTTCGACGGTAGTTCTTTCTGTCCGTCGCGGGTCAACCCGGCGCGAACATCGGCCGCAAATTCGTAAGTGGCGTTGCTGGGGATCGCGTGAACGAGCATTGTGCCAACTCCCTTCGATCAGGAAATTTCTAATCGTTGTTCGTTTGATCGTTATGCTTCTGACCATTGCTATCTGAGCCGGGATTCACGCAACGGAATCCCGCATACACATATTGGTAATGCGCCTGAAACCAGTTTCGGAATGTGGGCCGCAGCATGCAGGCGGCGGTACGTGGTGAACCACCCTTCATCACGAAGTGCTTGCCGTCAAAAAAATCCGCCGAGTATCCGCGATAGAACGGGAACGGCTCGAATCCAGAAAAAGGTGCAAAAACCGTTGACGTCCACTCCCATCCGTTGCACAACATATCTTGCACGCCGAAAGCGCTGCGTCCCGCGGGAAAAGCATTCACCGGCGTTGGATTCCAATGGCTGAAATCAAAGTTGCCAAGATTCGTACTGGGATCGTCGCTGCCCCAGGGATATATCCTCTGGCTTCCCTCCGGAGTGCCATAGGCCGCGCGGTGCCATTGCGCTTCCGAAGGGAGTGACTTCGCGGCCCAGCGCGCATATGCAGCGGCCTCGGCATGACTCACATAGACAGGCCATTCGGGGTGCAATAGAACATCGGCAAACATCGCACGGTAAAGCCATTCGCCACGCGCTTTCGTCCAGAACACGGGATGAGAGACGGCATTCGCGGTCTTCCACTGCCAATCATCGTCACTCCAGAATGCCCGCTTTTCGTAGCCGCCCGCCGCCATGAATTCCAGGTATTGGCGATTTGTCACTTGGTACTGATCAATTGCAAACTCAGGCTCATGGACCGTGTGAACGTCGAACTCGTTATCCCAGCCGAATTGTTCCGACTCGCGGGACAGACCGAGCGTCGCCACTCCCGCCGGGATTCGAATCATTTGTGGAGTGACCAAAGTTGCGGGCGGAGTGGAATTGCCCTGCGGATCTGCTTGGGGAATTTTTCGATCGTGCGGCAATTGATGCAGCATGTAGGCCAGCGTTTCGACATGCATTAGGCGATGTTCGATGGCTACATTCAGCAAAGTATCGAGCGAAAAGCCGTCACTAGTTTCGTGGAATTCGAGACTCCCATCGGACAGTTTCTCATCGAGCGCAGCGCGGATTATTCTCACATAGTCGCGCACTGCATCGAGCGACGGCCAGTCCGAGGGCTGATCCGAAGGCAAACCGCCGCCCACGGGATCGATCCCGAAGGCAAACAAACGGTCAAAGTCGCGGTGAAAACTCTTCAGCCCCAGGACGTTTTCATGCAGCAGATTCCAGTCAAACGCCTCCAGATGCCCCACGTAAAAAATAATGCGATGCCGTTCGGGGATTGGCCGCTCATACATTGAATCGGCACGCACGATGTCGAAGAGAGCGTCGCTGCGCCGGCGAGCGTCTGCAACGCGGCTCAGTAATTTGTGCCGGACTGCGACGTCTCCTTGAGCAACGGGCATGGGAACCTCCTGACGGAAACGGTTGACGAAGCAGCGAAGACTAACTCAGACTGCGATTACTTACGGGCGACCGGACCACATGGCTCGAACCGCCTGTCCCGTGCGGCATTCGACGGTTACCGGTGTCCGCGTCCAGCAAGGCTCCAGAGAGTAACACCCTTACGGGCCGCCGGCAACCGCACCACGATAGAACCGTAGCCTATCTCTTCAACCAAAAGTTAGATGACGAATCGCCGCGGAAGGTGCGGCCAAAAAATAATCCTTCCGAATGACCCTTTTCCCTGAGACCGAGGCCTGCCATAGGTCCAAGGGGAGCACCTGTGAACGGTCGGCTTCGCTACCGTACCAGACCCTTGCCTCGGAGGAACTCATGCACAACTTCGCCCGCATCGCGATGTTGCCCATCGACGGCATAATTCATGTGCCGCATGTCTTCGTCGGAAATCTTTCCTGCTAATGCAGCAATGGCTTGCTCCACCTCGGGATGCTCCTGTAGCGTTTGCCGCCGCATAATGGGGACCGCTTCATAGGGAGGAAAATAATGGCGGTCGTCCTGCAGAACGAAAAGATCGAGAGCGGGAATCAGGCCGTCAGTGGCATTGCCCGCCGCCAGGTCGATCTGATGATCCTTCAGCGCGCGCGCCAGCAACCCTAAATCCATGATCCGTGGCTGCTCCGCGAAATGCAGACCATAAGCCGCGGCCAAGCCAGGATATCCGTCCGGCCGTTCCATAAATTCGTAGCCGAATCCGGCGCGCCAATGCGGAACGGCGACCACCG
>DATAPT010000466.1:0-6401 GCA_036265065.1 Candidatus Acidiferrales bacterium
ATGATGTACCCGCCCCTGGCCAAAGTGCGTTATGAAAAGCTTGGTGAAGTGTTTCGCAACCGCCGCGTGCTGGGTCTTTCGCTTCTGCAGAACTGGATCATCGGGCCTATCCTGATGTTTTTCCTGGCGATTACGTTTCTCCGCGGAGAGCCAGCTTATATGCGCGGCCTGATCCTGATCGGACTGGCGCGCTGCATAGCGATGGTGATCGTATGGAATGAATTAGCTTCCGGCGACACCGACTACGCAGCTGGATTGGTTGCGTTCAACAGCATCTTTCAGGTGCTCTTTTACAGCGTCTATGCATGGGCATTTATCACCGTGCTCCCGAAGTGGTTTGGCCTGGAAGGAAGCGTGGTTCACGTCGGCATCGGTCAGATTGCGCAATCTGTTTTTTTCTATTTGGGCATTCCGTTTCTAGCGGGAATTTTGACGCGCGTGCTGTTGCAACGCGCCAAAGGAGAAGAATGGTATCGAACGCAGTTTATTCCCCGCATCAGCCCGGTGACCTTGGTGGCGCTCTTATTTACGATTTTGGTGATGTTCAGCCTCAAGGGCGACCTCATCGTTCGATTGCCCATGGACGTCCTTCGCGTTGCGCTACCGCTGTTGATCTATTTCGTGTTGATGTTTCTCGTCAGTTTCTGGATGGGTCGCAAGCTTGGCGCGGATTATTCGAAAACCGCGACTCTATCCTTTACTGCCGCGAGCAATAATTTCGAACTGGCAATCGCCGTAGCGGTCGCTGTGTTTGGTCTCAATTCAGGAGAGGCTTTCGTTGGAGTCATCGGCCCCCTTGTGGAAGTGCCAGCTCTTTTGGGACTGGTGAATGTCGCTTTGTGGTTCCAGAGACGATATTTCGTCTAAATGGTTTCATGCTTTCGAAGCGCTTTTGAATCCTGCCTTGAATGTCCCGCCTTCTGACGCGATACTTGCGCAATGCCTGACACCGCATCCCATTCGGCGCTCCGCGTCAGCCAACTCCGCAAATCATATAAGGACGTGCTTGCGGTCGACGGTTTGAACCTCGAAGTGCGCGCCGGGGAATGTTTCGGCCTGCTCGGGCCGAACGGTGCGGGGAAGACGACGACCGTTGAAATTTGCGAAGGTCTGACGGATCCGGATTCGGGAGACGTGGAAGTGCTGGGCATGCGCTGGAGTTCGGACGCGGCGCAGCTTCGCCAGCGACTCGGCATTCAGCTGCAGGACACGCAGCTTTCCGAAAAACTGACCGTGCATGAAACAGTGCGATTGTTTCGCAGCTTTTTTCAGCAGGGAGCGGAAGCGTCTGAAGTGATTGCGCGCGTGCAGCTTGAAGAAAAAGAGAACTCGCGCGTGGGAGATTTATCCGGCGGGCAGAAGCAGAGATTGGCGCTGGCCTGCGCGCTGGTTGGCGATCCCGATTTTCTTTTTCTCGACGAACCGACGACCGGCCTTGATCCGCAGGCCCGCCGCCAGCTTTGGGAATTGATTGAGGAATTTAAAGAGTCCGGGCGCACGATTTTGCTTACGACGCATTATATGGATGAGGCGGAGCGACTGTGCAACCGCGTGGCGATTGTCGATCACGGGAAGGAAATTGCGCTGGGTTCTCCGCGTGAACTAATTGCTTCTACTTGCGCGGAGCACGTGGTCGAGTTTACGGCCGGCAATGCTACCCACGCGCTCGATGAGTCTGCTCTGCGGCGCATTGAAGGCGTGCGCGAGGTCCGCAGACAGAATGAGGCTGTGCTTCTGCAGGTAAGCGAACTACACACTGCTGTCCCGGCGCTGCTCGCGGAGTTGATACGCCAAAATGTTCCGCTTACCGAGTTTCGGACTCACTCGGCCACGCTCGAAGACGTATTTGTGAATTTGACGGGACGGCATTTGCGCGATGAGTGAAAACACGATTCCCGATGTTCGCGCGGCGGCCGAGAAGAAATATCCGCGCGCCCATTCGTTTGCGGACCACCCGCTGGTGCAACTTACGCTAGTGCGGTTTCTCGAATTTATCCGTGAACCGGAGGCGCTC
Organism: Candidatus Acidiferrales bacterium; assembly: GCA_036265065.1. GTDB lineage: Bacteria > Acidobacteriota > Terriglobia > Acidiferrales > UBA7541 > Palsa-360. Next base: position 2,015 of record DATAPT010000466.1, read on the forward strand.
TTTTGGGTATTTGCATTTCCCATTTTGCTGGCGGCCGGATTGGGCATCGCTTTCCGCAACCGCCCTGCTGACATCTTGAAAATTGCGGTGGTCTCTCCCGGGATTGCGCAATCCTTGCAGCTGGAAAAACTTCTCGAAGTGCAACAGCTTGATGAGAGCGCTGCGGAAGATGCATTGCGCACAGGCAAAGTGGCGCTGCTTGTGTTACCGGGATCGGCCGGCAGCGTTGAATACCGGTACGACGATACGAACCCCGAAGGGCGCGCCGCGCGTCTGCTTGCGGATCGCGCGATCCAGCGGACGGCGGGGCGCACCGATCCCGTTGCGGCCAGCGACCAGCTGATGCGCGAGCCCGGATCGCGCTACATCGATTTTCTGATCCCCGGCCTTTTGGGAATGAATTTGATGGGCAGCGCGATGTGGTCGATTGGCTTTGCGATTGTCGACGCGCGGCGAAAAAAACTTTTGAAGCGCCTGGTGGCGAGCCCCATGCCGCGCCCCTACTATTTAATTTCGTTTTTGCTTTCGCGGATATTGATGCTGGTGATTGAGGTCGGAGTGATTGTCGGTTTCGGCGCGCTGTTTTTTCGCGTGCCCGTTCGCGGGTCGTTGCTCACTCTTTTCTTTTTGTGCGTGCTGAGTTCGCTTTCATTTTACGCGCTCGGGCTTTTGCTGGCCTCGCGCGTAAAAACGATTGAAGCGGCTTCCGGACTGATGAACGTGGTGATGATGCCGATGTGGATCGCGTCCGGCGTTTTCTTTTCCTCGCAAAAATTCCCCACCTTGATGCAGCCACTTATCAAAGCGCTGCCGTTAACCGCGGTGATCGATGCGTTGCGCTCGAACATGCTGCAAGGCGCGAATTTTTCGCAGATGATGCCGCAGACTGGCATCATCATGTTCTGGTTGGTGATTTGTTATGCGCTAGCGTTGAAGCTTTTTCGTTGGCGGTAGGATTTAAGTAGCATAGGCTTCAGCCTGTGGATTTTGGTCCTTTCTTGAACTAAACCGCAAGGGATGAAGCCTATGCCACTTTAAGGCTACCCCGGAATGAGGCGGTGCTTGAAGGTGCGGTGGCCTTTGTTGTAGCTGGCCACGGTCTGCCCTTTGCCGAACAACTTATATTTGTAAATCGTGAGGCCTTCGAGGCCCACGGGGCCGCGCGCGTGCAGTTTTCCGGTGCTGATTCCCACTTCCGCGCCGAGTCCGTAGCGGAAACCGTCGGAGAATCGCGTGGAGGCATTCTGAAAAACGTTGGCCGCATCGACAAATTCCATGAAGCGCGCGGCGACGTCGTGGCTCTCGGTCACGATGGATTCCGTGTGCCGTGAGCCATATTTGTTGATGTGCTCGATCGCCTGATTCACTCCGTCCACCACTTTGATGGAAACGATCAAGTCGGAATATTCTTTTTTCCAATCTTCTTCCGTCGCGGGAATTATTTCGCGTCCCTGCGCCAGTGCGATGGTGCGCGGGCATCCGCGGATTTCCACTCCTGCTTTTTGAAACTCATCCACCATCAGCGGTAAAAACTGGGGCGCGATTTCCTGATGCACCAGCAAAGTTTCCATGGCGTTGCACACGGCGGGGTACTGGACCTTGGAATCGTAAGGCACGTCGATTGCTTTTTGCAGGTCCGCATCGCTGTGGACGTACACGTGGCAGATGCCTTCGCCATGCCCAAGGACGGGGATCAGGCTGTTTTGCATCACGTAAGTCACAAACTCGTTCGATCCGCGCGGAACGATCAGATCGATGTCTTCGTGCATCTTCAAAATCTCGGCCACATCCTGGCGCGTGTGAATCAGCACCACGGAATCGGCGGGAATTTCGGGAAACGCGCTCAATGCATCTCGCCAGATGGAAACGAGTATGGCGTTCGTTTCCGCGGCTTCCGCGCCGCCCTTCAGGCAAACCGCATTTCCGGATTTCAAAGCGAGCGAAGAAATTTGCGGCACAACGTCCGGGCGCGACTCAAATACGACGCCGACAACTCCGAGCGGGCACGTCTCCTTGTGCAGGACGAGATCATCGTCCAACTCCATTGTGGAAAGCCGCCGGTGCAGGGGATCGGGAAGCCGCGCGACGTCTCGCACTCGCGCGGCCATATCGGCGATGCCTCGCTCCGTGGTTCGCAAACGCGCAAACATCGCGCGGGAAAGTTCGCCGAGCTCAACGGCTTTTTGTGCCGCCGCGCAATCCTTGTCATTCGCCGCCTGAATTTCCGCGGCGCGCGCTTCAATCGCATTTGCCGCGGCGATCAGCGCTTCGTTCCTGCGTTCGCCTGAAAGCGTCGCGAGGACGTGCGCAGCCTTGCGCGCGCGCTTGATCATGTGCCGAACGTCGGAAGCTTCCACTTGTTTTTGCACGGTGCTCATTTGCGATCCAGTAGAACGATATTATCGCGCTTTACGAGTACAGTTGCACGCTTGCTCGTTTGGCCGGGGACTTCTGCGGCACGCGAACCGTTGCCGATCAATCCTTGCGCATCGCCGCGCGAATAATCGGTGATCCCGCGTGCAAATTCCATCCCCTCGCCGTCCACGATGCTCACGACTTCCGCAGCGTCAAATTCTCCCTCGACGCCCGTGACGCCCGACGCGAGCAAACTTGCCTTTCCTCCGGTGAGCGCTTCGCGCGCGCCGGCGTTGACGATCACGCGACCGCGCACTCCCGCGGCATAAGCGATCCATCGCCGCTTGCCGGCCATACGCGTTTTTGAAACGAACACGGTCCCTGCAGGCTCGCCTGCAAAAACATTCACTAGTGCTTCCGGATTCGTTCCGTTTGTAATGACAGCGACGCCGCCCGCTTGCATCGCGATTTCAGCGGCCTCAAGTTTAGTGAGCATGCCGCCACGCCCGCCCTGTGAAGGGCCAAGAGCCAGCGCTTTCAATTCTGGAGTTATTTCTTCCACCAGTGGAATTATTTTTGCATTGGCGTCAATCGAGCCGGAGGGCCCGAGCTGCATCAATCCATCCACGTCAGTGAGCAAAACGAGCGCGTCGGCCTCGACATGGCTCATGACGAGAGCGGCGAGGCGATCGTTGTCGCTGAAGATGCGCTCGCCCGCGCGGATATTCAGATAATCCAGTTCCGCGGTGGAAACCGTATCGTTTTCGTTGACGATAGGGAGCACACCAAGTTTCAAAAGCGCTTCCATCGTTTCGCGCAAATTGGAATAGCGCGTACGGTCGACGAAGTCGCCTTCGGTGAGCAGCACTTGAGCAATGTGCACGCCGGATTGCTGAAATAATTTCTCGTACTCGTGCATCAACAAACTTTGCCCCACGGCCGCGCAAGCCTGGCGCATGACCATGTCGTTCAACCGGTCGCGATGCAAGCCGAGACGCCCGCGGCCTAGACCCACTGCGCCTGAAGACACGAGCACAATTTGGCGGCCATCTTTTTTTAATTGCGCAATGCCGCGGGCCACAGGTTCAAGCTGCGCGACGTTAAAATGGCCGTTGCTGCCGGTCACAATACCTGTGCCCAGCTTGATGACCGCTCGGCGTGACGCGCGCAGGCGCTTTTGCTGTTCCGTCTCTGAAGTCTGATTTTCCACGAGGGACTACTTTATCATCCGGAAGCGCGAGCGCGAAAGTTTTGCGAGTGCCGTCGCTCCCCAAGTTTCAGTCACGAGAGGCCGCGCGATTGCCCCCGCATGTGCGCATTTTGATCAGGAAACATCCCCCCACTCTCTTGAACGATTCGATACATCCTCATGCTAAGTTGGAAATCTCACGCGTCGATACTTTTGCTTCGTTAGTTCGAGTCTATGGAAACACAAAAACCAACGGATTCGCGTCGAATCCTGGTCGTTGCGGGAGTTCTTCTGCTCCTTGCCGCCATGGCCACGCAATTGGCGCTCTCGGCCCGCCGCCAGTCGCAGACTTTTGACGAGGGGGCCCACATTTTTTCGGGCTACCGCTACTGGAAGAATTTCGACTATGGATTTAATCCAGAGCATCCTCCACTCGTGAAACTTATCGCCGCGCTTCCTCTTCTGGGGCTTCCCCTGCGAACGCCGCCGATTCCAGACGCCGATTTCAAAATGTTGGAGTTCAGGACAGGCCGGGATTTTTTGTATGGCAATGACGCCATCGCTATTTTATTCAGGGCAAGAATGGCTGTGGCGTCATTCACCTTGTGCCTGGCCCTTTGCATTTTTCTTTTCGCGCGATCCATGTGGGGCGACGGACCCGCGTTTCTCGCATTGGGCCTTTTCGCGTTTGATCCAAATTTTCTGGCTCACGGCGCACTGGTTACAACTGACATCGCCGTTACCCTTGGAATTTTCCTGGGCGTTGGCAGCTTTTATCTCTATTGGAAGAAGCCCACCGCATGGCGGCTCGTATGCGCGGGGCTTGCCGCGGCGCTTTGTCTC
>DATAPT010000467.1:0-7051 GCA_036265065.1 Candidatus Acidiferrales bacterium
CAAATTATGAAAATACAATAACTTGTCTTTTCGCCAAAAGATAAAAAGCGCGGAAATATCAAGACTGATTCTGGACAAGTTTTGCTTGAAGGGTAGCCAGCACTTCTTGGGATATGGGCAGGGTTGGCCGCAGGCGTAACTCATCTAGAGTCTTTGAATAAGTCTGAAATAGATTTGGTTCGTACTTTTGAAGAGCAACCTCAAGCGCATCGAGTCTATTCCGATTATCTATGGCAATTGTCGTCACTTCGGCTATTGCGGCAACAAGCATCTGCGCGGATTCCAATTCCACAGGGCCCTCCGTGAGCAGCTTAACTACTTGGCTAGAGTATCAGTGGATATACCTTTTTTGCAATACTAACAAACATAACGGGCCGCGAAATAAGTCCGCCTCGGATTACCGAAATCATTTGTCATTTGTGTTGTACGAAGGGTGGTAGTACTGGAAAAGGGCGCTGTATCAAAGAAGAAGTCGGGAACCGACATTGCTTCCCTGCGCCCAGTTTCGGCGCTTCACCCCATGGCAATTGAAATGCCCTTGTATCGCCTTCCGTTTTACAGTAAAAGGTCGTTCCCCTCCTGCCACTGGAACACTTGTCAGTCATTTGTGCAGAAACGGGGTAGGACGACCTGGCGTCTAAAAGGGCAGAACTTTTTGCACCCAGATTATTCAGGTTTGCGCGTGTAGCAAAATAAACTTTGTGTTTTCAGCGAAGCTTTAGCAGAATCTACTTATCCGATAGATCGTGAGGGCCGGAAAGATGCATTTTATTTTGTCGCTCTGTCAGTGGATTGAGAATACGGGGATTGGGACCTCGATCCGCGAATCTACGTGGCTTTTTCCCGTAATTGAGACGGTCCATATTTTCGGAATTGTAATGCTGGTTGGCGCGACTTCGATTTTGGACTTGCGACTTTTGGGATGGACCTTCCGCGATAAATCAGTATCCAAGATGGCGTGGCGGTTTCTGCCCTGGGCCTGGGTGGGATTCTCGATTCAATTGATCACCGGACTTTTGCTGTTCGCCTCCGAAGCCACGAAGATGTATGACAATGTGGGCTTCCAGATCAAAATGGCGCTGATCGTCGTCGCCGGATTCAACGCGCTCATTTTCCACTCCGTTGCCTATCAAAGCGTGGACAAGTGGGAATACGACGCCGTGGGCCCGTTCGGAGCGCGCGCCGCAGGCTTGATCTCCATCGTATTGTGGTTCGGAATTGTCGCCGCAGGCCGCTGGATCGCCTACGTCTAGAGATTGGTGGTGGCTTTTTGTGGCATGGGCTTCAGCCTGTGCGGGTTTAGTCCTTGCTAGAGTTAAAACCGCACAGGCTGAAGCCTATGCCACTTTCTTTGTCACACCGTTTTCGAGCGCCTACTGCGCGGAAACTTCCGACTTAAGTTCGGCTGCCACAGGCACACGCTGCCACCCGCCCGCCACCGCCGCGGCAAGACCGCACAACGCCGCAAACGATAGCCACAGCGCGGGCATCGCGCGATTCCCCGTTTCATGGATCAGGTAGGTGCAAATCGCCGGAGTAAATCCCCCAAAAATAGCCGTCGCCAAACTGAATGCCAGCGAAAAGCCGGACGTGCGAATTTCCGGCGGCATGATTTCCGCGAGGTGCGGAATCATCGCCCCGTTATAGACGCCGAAGAACATGGACAACCACAATTCAACGATGAGCAGGCGGGTCGTGGAAGGACTGCTGACGAGCCAGAGCATCGCGGGATAGGAAGTCAAAATTGCGGCAGCCGAAATGCCGATCAGGATGGGCCGCCTTCCCACAATGTCTGAAATTGCGCCTCCCGTGGGGAGCCAGAAAAAATTGGACATTCCCACGGCGAACGTTACCAGGAGGCTTTGCCGGCTGCTCAGATGCAGCACTTCAATCCCATACGTCGGCGTATACGCGGTGATCAGATAGAAGGAAACCGTCGTCATGGTGGAGAACAAAACGCCGAGCGTAACAATTTTCCAGTTCGTCGCGAGCGAGGCAAGAACTTCGTTCAAATGCGGATGACGTTTCTGCGCCAGAAACGCCTCCGTCTCGTCAAGCGATTTGCGCAGCCAGAACAGCAGCGGGACAATCATGCACCCGATAAAAAACGGTATGCGCCATCCCCATGCGGACATCCGCTCAGGCGGCATTACGATGCTGAGCCCGACTCCCAGCAGTGCGGCAAAAACCACGGCGACCTGTTGGCTAGCCGATTGCCACGCGCAATAAAATCCGCGGTGGCCGGGCGTGGCCATTTCGGAAAGATAGATGGATGCGCCGCCCACTCCGACGCCCGCCGAAAAACCTTGCAACAAACGGCCAAGGAGCACCACGAGCGGCGCGATAATTCCGATCGTTCGATATGGCGGAGTAAACGCGATGACCATGGTGCCGACGGCCATCAAAGAAAGCGTGAAGATCAGCCCCGCTCGACGGCCATGCCGGTCCACGTACGCGCCAAGCACAACGGCTCCGAGCGGCCGCATCAAGTAGCCCGCGCCAAACGTGCCCAGCGTCAGCATCAAGGACGCGTAAGCGTTGCTGGAGGGAAAAATTTCGCGCGCGATGTACGATGCATAGTACGCGTACACCATGAAGTCGTACATTTCCAGAAAGTTGCCGCTGGAAATGCGTATAACATTGCCGATTTTCGAGCTTCTTGTTTGTGTGCTCATAGGACCTGGTTGTTCCCTATCATTTCGCGTTCAGGCTTTCCGCCGGACCACGGCGCGTGGATGCGCGTTTCTACTTTCCCGCCGAATCACCGGTCAAATAAAAATAGCCGACTTTGTTATTGGATGGAGACCCGTACCACATGCGCCCTTCAGAATCGGGAAAGAATTCACGTATCGTATTTTCCGAATGAGGAAAGGGATATTCAGTAATTTTCCCGGTCTTCGGATCCAGCCGGCCCACAACATCCAGATAATAAGACGAGTACCAGACGTTATGATCGGCTGCGATTCCAATGGCATACGGGAACGAATCGATTCCCCCGGGCACATCATATTCCTTAAACGTCTCGGTCTTCGGATCGAAGCGGCCGATTTTTCCTTTTTGAAATTCTCCGAACCAGACAATTCCGTCCGTGTCGAGTGCAAGTCTGCGTTCATACGACTCGTGGGTGGGCGGCATCCATTGCTTCACTTTATATGTCTTGGCATCCACTTTGCCGATCTCTCCGGTTCCCGGATTCGTGAACCAGACATTTTCGTCCTTGTCAAAAGTAAGACTGTACGTGTGATCCGCCTCGGGAAAATCGTAGTATTTTTTTGTTTCGGGATCGAACCGCGTCAGCGGATAGCCGCTCGACCAAACCATTCCTTTGGAATCGATTCGCACCGTGTGCCGTGAGCCGCCGTCTTCCCTTCCTTCCTTGCCCGCTCGATAGGCATCCTGATATTCCGTGATCTTTTGCGTCGCCGGATCCCACCGGCCCAACTTGTCAGAAGCTTGCTCCGTCAGCCACACGGAACCATCCGGAGCGGCAATTGCGGAATGAACCGCCGCCGTCCCTTCGTTTGGCACGGGAAAATCCTGCATCTCGCCCGTCTTGGGATTCAGCCGCGTAATCTTGTTTCCAATTCCGAAATTTGGAATCCAGATCGATCCATCCTTCGCCGGGGCGGCGCTGAACGGCATGCGGCTCGGTCCCGGCATGTCATATTCCACGTACATAATTTTCATGGCTTCGCTCGAAAATGGGCGAAGCGTTTCCTTGTACCCCGGAGCGTCCGCTGCGGACCTTGGCAGAACCGAATCCGGCCCATACAGCTTGGTCAGATAAGTGGCCACTTCGTCCGCATCTTGATCCGTAATCCGGTAGGACAAACTGAAGTGCATGGTTTCGCGCATGAACTGCACGCGATCTTTCCAGCCATCCGCGTCGCGAGTCACGGAAGCCATGCGGGTTTGAAATCCATGGCAGATAAAACATTTTGTAAAAATTGTCTGTTTGGCTTTCTCTTCGGGCCAAAGTTTTTTCGCCTGGTAAATATTGAGTTCGTTCCAGCGCACGATGCCATGCTGCATGGAAAAATCGGCTGCGAAGCTTTGATCCGCCGTTAGTGTCACGCCACTCTTCGGTTCCGCACGAAAACCTGTGGCCTTGACCTGCATCCTGTAATCGCCCGCGGGCAATTTATCGACGAGGTAATGGCCCTGGCGATCGGACAAAACATAAAAGCTGATTTTCGTTTTGGTGTTTTGCGTCTGCACAAAAGCGCCTTCGATGGGCGCCCCGTCCTGCCCCTTCACGGTTCCGGAAACAGTCGCTCCATAGCAGGATGTCGCAAGATAGAGCGCAAGGCTAAGAATGGCCACGAACCTGGTATGGGACCGCATGCTCACTCCTCAATGATCAAATCTGTGTATGCCAACCTTGAGATTTGGAACCGTGTTTCGCATTATGCCCCATATGTGCTGGAAATAGGTACTGTGTTCATTTTTTGGCAGCGCATCAATTCGAATTTTGCAGTGCTGCGGCAAAAAAGGCTGCCCGCCCGAAAAAACGGGCGTGCTCTACAAAAGCAACTGCAATGCACTGCGATTTTGTAGCGCCCTCTCCGTCCCGCGAACTTCGGGACGGAGAGGGCGACTTCGCTCGCAAATTGAGTCACTCCCCATTTTTCCAACGCCGCATATCATCACAACCCGCAGGCATTTAGTATTCGATGATCAGAGCGCTATGGATTTTGTAGGAATCCAACACTCCTTAAACGTGATGCCCATCACATACCACCAACAAGAACTCAGCTAAATTCGCGTGGCTTATTGCCCAAATGAAATACTTGCGCAGTTACTATCCTAGTGATAGTTTGCGTTCAAGCGGTACTTCACACTGTAGCCCAGGGCCATAGTTGAGCGGCTCAGTTTCAATGAAGGGCAGTTTCAGCTAGACCTCCGGCTTGGAGGGTCCTCATGCGGGTAAAGCCCCGTTTCCCCGGAATTCGCGTTACGGCCAATGGAAATCAGCTGGTCTCGTACCACACGGAAACTCGCATCACTGACGCTGGAATCTTCTATCCCATAACCCCTTCCACCGAAGGTGGCGAGCTCTATCAACAGGCATTTGCCGAAGGCAAATTAAATGTGTTCGGCCGGAACACGATTGCGGTTGAGGCCGAAGGCGAGCACGCGGCCCAAGGCGGAGCTATCGCCCATTCCGTATGCGGTCAGCGCGTCGTCAATTTCACTTCGGGACAGGGCATCGTCTATGGCGTTGAGCAGTACTACCATGCGCCGGGCAAATGCTCGACCATGGTGCTGGAAGTGGGCGCACGCGCGCTTACCAAGCATGCGCTGAACGTACACTGTGGGCATGACGACGTTTACGGCTCGCTCGACACGGGCTGGATCACCCTGTTTGGCAAAGACGCTCAGCAGGCGGCGGACCAGGCGCTGATTTTGCGCCGCGTGACGGAACTCAGCCTCACGCCGGGAATGAATGTGCAGGACGGCTTCTTGACTTCCCACCTTGAGCGCACATTTTACAAACACGAATCCGATTTGATGCGCGAATATCTTGGCGCGCCGGACGACATTATCGAGTGCCCCACGGAAAGCCAGCGCATTCTGTTTGGCCCGACGCGGCGACGCGTGCCGCGCATGATCGACCTGACGAATCCCGTGCTGCTCGGCCCCGTGCAGAACCAGGAGCATTACATGCAAGGCGTCGTGGCCCGCCGCAATAATTTCACCGAGCCGATTCTTCAATTCCTGGAAGATGCGTACAAAGTTTTTGGCGACATGACGGGGCGCTATTACGGCCTCGTCACCCAATACAAAACAGAAGATGCGGACACTGTATTTGTTTCGCTCGGCTCCGCTGCAGAAAATATCGAGGCGGGCGTCGACTACTTGCGCGAACATCGCAACGCGAAAGTCGGATCGATTCACCTCAACGTTATTCGCCCGTTCCCCGAAGCCGCTGTTCTCAACGCGATCATCGGCAAGCGCAACGTCATCGTCCTTGAGCGCACGGATGAACCCATGGCGGGCGACAATCCGATGGGCCGCGACATCCGCACCGCGCTCAGCAAGGCTCTCGTCACGCACGATCACGCGGCGGAAGCGAACCTTCCGGCCATCACGCCTGAAACGATGCCGCGTCTCTTCAATGGCATTTACGGTTTGGGTTCACGCGATTTCCGCCCGGAACACATTCTGGGCGCTTACGAATTTGCCACCGGAACGAGGACGCGCAAAGACGGCAAGGGTATCGCCGACGGAATTTCGTTTTTCGTTCTGGGCGTTGACCATCCCTACGAAGTGAAATCGGATGAGACTCCTTCCCTGCTGCCTGACAAAGCCGTGGCCGTGCGTTTCCATTCCATCGGGGGATGGGGCGCCATCACCACCGGTAAAAATCTTGGCGCAATTATCGGCGACCTGAACGATCTACTTTACGATCGTGACAAAGTTGTGGACGAGTTTGGCAATCCCAAGGAAATCATTCACGTCAGCGCCAATCCGAAATACGGATCGGAAAAAAAGGGCGCGCCGACTTCGTATTTCATGGTGGCCGCTCCCCAGCGCATTCGTGTGAACTGCGATCTGCGCCACGTCACCGTCGTTCTCTGCTGCGATCCCAAAGCCTTCACGCACACGAATCCGCTCGACGGAATCCTCGAAGGCGGCTGCCTGATCTGGGAGTCGGAAGAGGAAGGCGAGAAGGCCTGGGAGCGCCTGCCAATGTGGGCGCGCAGGCAAATCATCGACAAAAATATTCGCGTGTACACCTTGCCCGGCTTCGAAATTGCCCGCAAAGCAACGGATCGCGCCGACCTGCAACTCAGAATGCAGGGAAACGCATTCCTGGGCGCTTTCTTTTCCGTGTCCCCGATTCTGCACGAGTTCGCGATCACGGGAGAGCAGTTCCGCGACGTCGTTCACAAGCAATACGTCAAGAAATTTGGACGCCTCGGCGATGCGGTTGTGAATTCCAACATGGAAGTCATGACACAGGGTTTTGAGCGAGTGCGTGAAATTCGCGTTGGAGAAATGACGGCACCCGACCATTCTTCGCTGCGCGGGGAAGCTCTTCTGCCCG
>DATAPT010000468.1:0-3404 GCA_036265065.1 Candidatus Acidiferrales bacterium
TCTTTTTTCATCCAGTGAAGCCGGAGTGCTGCAAGGATTTGCAGCCGGACTTGACGCCTGGTTTAGTGGAATTAAGCACGGACACGACGCGCGCGATCGCCAGTCTGGTATTGGATGGCGCTGCTTCGCGCTATCCGGACATTCGGTTCATTTTTTCTCACGGTGGGGGAACGATGCCTTATCTAATGACCAGGTTTGCTGCGCTGGCCGCTCGTCCGGACATCGCCAAGCGGTTGCCCAACGGTTTCCTTTACGAAATCCAAAAACTATATTTCGACACGGCGAATTTTTATAATCCGCATCCATGGCCCACTCTATTAAAAATGATGCCCGTATCGCATATTTTATTCGGCACGGATTATCCATTCTCCAGCGCGTCAGAAGTCGCCAAAGGCCTGAGAGAAGTGGGACTCAGCCCAGCCGATCTACAATCCATAGAAAGAGAGAATGCCCTTCAATTGTTCCCCCGCTTTAAGTAGAACAGGCTTCAGCCTGTTTTCTTTTGACCTGCGTGCCAAAACGGAAATTAAGACCCAAACAGACTGGAGTCTGTCCTACTCAACGGCTTCCCAACCCGCCCAAGCGGGTGTATATTTCGCCATACGAATTCATCTTGAACTTTTAGAGCCAAAAATTAAGGCTCAAGCGGGGGTTTTTCCTTGAAGATTCACAGTTTCTCATTCCGCGCGCTCGCGCTGTTCGCTGCTGTTTGCGCATTGTCCCTCGCGCAAGGGCCTGGCGTGCAAGCCCAGGGCCAGGATCGCGCGCCCGAGTATTACAAGGCTGATATTCAGTACGGCGCGCAAATATTTGCCAGCCAGTGCACGGCATGCCATGGCACTTCTGGGGATTTAATCCCCGGCGTTAATTTCCGCGCCGGCGTTTTTAAGCGCGTGGTTACTGATAACGATTTGCGCGCAACGATCACCACGGGAGTTCCCGGCACGGAAATGCGCCCGTTCGCATTCGGCGCGTCCGAACTCACCGGCATCGTTTCATACCTCCGCAATATGAATAGGGCCGACGCGAAGAATGCCATGCTTGGCAACGCAGGACGCGGCAAGGAACTTTTCAGCGGTGCAGGGAACTGCGCCACGTGCCATGCGATCAACGGCAAGGGCCCGCGCGTAGCGCCAGACCTGGGTGACGTCGGCGCACTTCGCACAGCCGATCTCCTTCACCGCAAACTAGTGGATCCGGCAGACAACTTGCTCCCCGTCAACCGTTCCGTTCGCGCGGTAACAAAGGACGGCAAGACCATCAACGGCCGCCGGCTCAACGAAGACACGTATTCCGTGCAACTCGTTGACGAGCAAGAGCACCTGGTTTCGCTCACGAAATCGGATTTGCGCGACTTCACAGTGTTGAAGACTACGCCCATGCCTTCTTACAAAGACAAATTCAACGCCCAGGAACTGGCTGACATTGAGGCATATCTACTTTCGTTGAAAGGTGTGAAATGAAGTATTCACAACGCATGTCATTCTTGCTGGTCCTATCCTTGCTGATCCCTTTCGCGCTCCGCGCACAGGTCACTTCGGAACGCTTGCTTCACGCAACGGACGAGCCGCAAAACTGGCTGACCTATTCAGGCAGCTATGCCAGCCAGCGCCACAGTTCCCTCAAGCAGGTAGACACTTTGAACGTGAAGAACCTCGAACTGAAATGGGTTTTCCAGGCGCAGTCCTTGCAGAAGTTCGAGACGACTCCTCTGGTCATCGACGGAATCATGTATTTGACGCAATCTCCGAATGATGTCATCGCCGTAGACGCGAAGACCGGCCGCGCGTTTTGGGTCTATCATTACGCAACATCGCCCGCCTCGCGACCTTGCTGCGGAATTGTGAATCGCGGCCTCGCCATTCTCGGCGACACGCTATTCATGGCCACTGTGGATGCGCATCTCATTGCCATTGATTCCAAAGACGGCCACGCAATCTGGAATGTGAAACTGGCCGAAGCCGCCGCTGGGTATGCCATGACGATGGCGCCCCTTGTAGTAAAGGATAAGGTCATCGTCGGCGTGGCTGGGGGCGAGTTTGGCGTTCGCGGCTTCATCTCAGCATTCGAGGCGCAAAGCGGAAAGCAAGTTTGGAAGTTCGATACGATTCCTGATCCCGATCAGCCGGGGCACGATACTTGGCGCGGCGGCGATTGGGAGCACGGCGGCGGGGCAGTCTGGATGACCGGTTCGTACGATCCCGATCTCAACTTGACGTATTGGGGCACGGGCAATCCTGGACCCGATTGGAATGCGGAGCAGCGCCCTGGCGATAACCTCTATTCGGATTCCGTGCTTGCTCTGGATCCGGACACCGGAAAAATGAAGTGGTATTTTCAATTCACCCCACACGATCCTTATGATTACGACTCCGTGCAGGTTCCCGTACTCGTCAATTCAAATTGGAACGGAGCGCCACGCAAATTGCTGATGTGGGGGAATCGCAACGGATTCTTCTACGTGCTCGATCGCAGCACCGGAAAATTTCTGAACGGCAAGCCATTCGTGAAGGTCAATTGGGCGAGCGGGTTGGATGCAAATGGCAGGCCCATTGCCACGCCGCAGCCTGCGGGCGCGACTACCTACCCCGGCATTCAAGGCGCTACGAACTGGTACTCGCCTTCGTACAGTCCGCGCACGGGCCTTTTTTATATTTCCGCGTGGGAGAATTACGGCACAATTTTCGCCGGTGTCAAAGCGGATTATGTGGCGGGGACGCGCTTCACGGGAGGCGCAAATATGAGCCCGGTCGCGGGTGCTGAAAATCCCACAGGCACGCGCACTGGACCTGTTAATACGTATACGGAAGCGATGGGCTCGGGCGCCGTGGTGGCCATCGATCCGGCAACCGGCGATAAAAAATGGAAGTATGAAATGCATGACGTGAATACCAGCGGCATCCTGACTACGGAATCGGACCTGCTTTTCGTGGGCGGCAGGGAAGGGTATTTTCAAGCGCTTGACGCTCGCACCGGAACGCTGCTCTGGAAGCAGAACCTGGGCGGAGAAATTATTGCCGGACCCATGACGTATCAAGTGGATGGCAAGCAATACGTTACGATCGCGTCGGGCAATGGCCTGTTTACGTTTGCTCTGCGTGAGTAATTGTCGTGTTGGTGTCGCGAGGTTTTAATCGTGGCGTTAAGCGTGGAGTTAAACTCGCGCTAAAGGCGCGTGAAGCATAGAAATGAAGAGTTATACATTACTTAATAATCTGGTTTTGAAACAGAAGTAATGTTATGATTTCGCAGTTGTCACGCCAAAATGAATTTGCCTGATCGGGTGGAAATAGCGGTTGGACGCGGCATTTTCATAAATGGTGTGTCAGGCCCGCTTCGCCCAACGAGTCCCCAAGGCGCTGATAGGCCGCAGTTTACCGCTCATGAATGAGCGCGGCGAGATA
>DATAPT010000469.1:0-4011 GCA_036265065.1 Candidatus Acidiferrales bacterium
AAATAATTGGGACTCATTCGAGGGCCAGGATTTAAAATTCAGATCGCCCTGTGGCCATAGTCTACGAAGCCGTTTTTGAAAAGCGGACAGACTGTGATCCATCTTCACGGTTTAACTTTTTATATTCAAAATCGCCGGAGGATTCATGCGCAAGACTTTTTTACTCGCGATCGTAATCGCAATCGGCTTGGCCTCGCCCGCCTTGAGAGCCCAACAGAAAAAAAATCTCGAAGTTTATTTCATTGACGTCGAAGGCGGCCAATCGACTCTGTTCGTTTCGCCCAGCGGACAATCCTTGCTGGTCGATACAGGCTGGGCCGGCGCGCGCGACGCCGGACGCATTGTCAGCGTTGCGAAAATGGCCGGCGTAAGCCAGATCGATTATCTGGTGCTCACTCACTATCACGGCGACCACGCAGGCGGTGTGGTCGATCTCGCCAGGGCCATCCCGATTAAAAACTTTGTCGATCACGGCCCCGGCGCGGAAGAGACGTTGAATGTTCCGCAAAATTACGCCGCCTATCTTACGGTGCGCGGAGAGGGCAAGCACATTCAGGTCAAGCCTGGAGACAAAATTCCGGTCCCCGGCCTTGATGTTCAGGTAATTTCGGCGGCGGCGGAAACCATCTCCAAAGCTCTGCCGGGCGCAGGCGCGACGAATCCCGATTGCGGCGGATTCGTGCCCAAGGACGAAATGAAAGAAACTCTCGTCGGCGGCGAGAACAAGCAGTCCGTCGGCATGGTGATTTCCCTGGGAAAATTTCGCATCGCTGATTTTGGCGATTTGACCTGGAACAAGGAGCACGACCTGGCCTGCCCAAAAAATCTCATCGGCACGATCGACGCGTATGTTGTCTCGCATCACGGACAAGACATTTCCAGCTTGCCGATGCTCGTGCACGCCATGCACCCCCGCGTTGCCGTGATGGATAACGGAGCGAATAAGGGCGGAGCGGTGGCCACGTTCGAGACATTGAAGTCGTCGCCGGGCCTCGAAGACCTCTGGCAATTGCACTTTGCCGAAGGCGCCGCGGACCACAACATGCCCGAAAAATTCATCGCCAATCAAGGGAAGGGCGGAACGGCCCAAACCGGTGTCCCGAATGAAGGTCCCGTGTATTACATCCAAATAACCGCGCAGCCCGACGGCAGCTTTAGCGTAAAAAATAGCCGGAACGGTTTTCAGAAAGATTATCTGTCAAAGCACTAGAGCACGGCATTCCCAGGGCGAGGCGATGCTACTTTCGCCTCGCCTCTCTTCACCCTGAGTTCAAATAGCCGCATAAACAGCGTCGATTTGCGCGATGCGCCTCCGCCAATTCGCCAGCAACGAAATAAAATGTTATCCTTAGGTATGAGCAACGCATACCGCATCGTTTTTGCGTGCCCCAAAGGTGGGCACAATATTAATTTCCAACGGAAATGTTCCGAGCCGGCTCTATCTGAAAATGAGGCCATGAAAATATTCGGCGAGGAAAAAATTGCCTGCGAAAGCCCGAGGTGCGGGTGGACAGGCAAAGCGTCGACCACAAGGCTTTTGCGAATTCTTCCCTTCGATTGGATATTTTCACCCGCACGCTAGTCGCCGCATGCCTCTAGTTCCGGGCAGTTTTATGCCGGATATCGTTAGGTTGGGCCAATTCTACGTGGTAAAATGAACTTGAAATTGTCGCTCTTGTAAACCTTTAGATTTTTGAAGGCCTGCAAGTCCACACTTGCGGGCCAATTTTTTTGGCCCGATCCGGCAATATGGCGGCCGCTGCCCAGAAACGCCAGGCGCGATTCACGCGAGGAGGCACTTTGAAAGCTCTCGAAGAAGGCGCATACATCAAGCATTTTCAGTACGGCTTGGGTGTTGTCACCGAATCCAATTCAGAACGCACATCGATCGACTTTGACGTTCATGGCATGAAAAAATTCGTCACCGGCCTGATGGTTGTAGATCGTGCGGAAGGCATACCGCCAAAACGGCGGCGCGCGAAGAAGATCAAGAAAGTGATTGCGGTAGTTCCTGCGACAGGCGCATCCGCTATTGCCTTGGCCGCAGGTGCCAAGTGAGCCACGAAATCATTGTCCAGTTTTTGGGATACCAAGTGAAGCCGCTTGAGCGCGAGTACACCTTTGCTGTGCGCGAGGTTTCGACCGAGCCTCGCGAGTTCACTCTCACAATTCCAGCCGCGGCATTCAATGAACGATTGCTTCGCATTCAGGACGCCCCGGATGTTTGCTCCCGCAAGCTGCGCCGCGAACTGGAAGCGAACGCGAACCATCCCCCGGAAACGCACTACGCCATCACCAATGCGGAACTGGAAGATTACCGCACTGCCCGAGCGCCAAAAACGCCCAAGTCGCCATTCAGCCGCAAACCAGTAGAAGATTACTGACCGTCAAAGCGGCGCGGGCTTCAGCCTGCGGGGTTTAGGCCTTGCAAGGACTAACCGGAAGATTCTTTTAAATCTTGCAAGCACTAAAACCCGTATGCTAAAGCCCGCGCCACATCTCACTCATCGTTCTTCTTCAGAATTTGCCGAACGATCATATTCAGCACGCTCAAAATCAAGCCTCCCCAAAAAGCCGGCCAAATTCCGCGCACCTCGAATCCCGGCACAAATAGCGCCGCGAATTTCAGCATCAGCGCGTTGATCAACAACCAGAATATTCCAAACGTAAGAATGGTGAGAGGGAACGTAAGAATTTTCAGCAGCATGCCAATTGTTCCGTTCACCAGGCCGATCACGACCGCGGCGATCAGCGCCGTGCCCAATCCGCTGACAAAAAATCCTGGAACAAAATGTGCGACAAGCAGCAGGCAAAGAGCGCTCAGAATCCAGTGTGCCAGTAGTTTTATCATTCGAGTCTCCGCAAAATATTCAGGTGTCGGTTCCGTCGAGCGTGCCAGATGGAATAGTACGATGGCGGGGCCAAATCGCGCATCTTTTCTCCTTTGTTTAAGATTGGTTCGCTCATACCCGGCGGTGGCGGGCTGAAAGATGTGTCATAAAATGAAATTGAGTTCGCGCGAAAGGCTCCCGGGTGTATAAGATTGCCCATCCGTAAATTAGTGCGGAAATTTAATGGTGGGAGATTCTTGATGCGAACTCTTGGAATTGGCGTTGTGTTAGCGCTCGTTGCAGCAGCGGTAGTAACGGCCCGGCAACCGGAAAAAGCGCCGCAAGCACCTGCGTCACAGACGGCAGCGGTAGCCATGAAAACATTTTCCTCAGCCGCCGACGTGCAAGCGCTTCTCGCCAAGGCAAAAAGTGAACGGAAAGAAGGCCAGGTGATGGTCGCCGAGCCGATTCTTTCCCTTTCCCCGTACCTCACGAATTTGGAATATCGCCCCGTTGAGGGTGCTGTCGCCGTCCACGAAAAGGAAGCGGAAATTGTGTACGTGATCGATGGCGGCGGCACGTTGACAACAGGCGGCACGGTCGTTGGAGAAAAACGCACGAATGCCGCGAACCTGTCCGGCACGTCGATTGACGGCGGAACGATTCAGCAGATTGGGAAAGGCGATTTCACGATTATTCCCGAAGGCACGCCGCACCAGTTCAAGCCTGCCGGCGGACCGCTCGTGCTGATGACCCAACATGTGCCGCGCCCGGTTCCCGCGCAGTAAAATAATTTTCTGACGTGTGCCCCACGAAAATTCGCGGGGCAATTTACAAATTCGTTTTACGAGGATGATTATGAAATTTCGAGGCGTCAAAACTGCATTTTTTGCGATGGCTATTCTCCTCTCCGCTTCCGCGGCTTCCACGGGAGAAGGCGTTCCCGCGGCTGTTCACTTTATCCCGCACGATCAGGTCGCCACGGTTATGGCCAAAGGCGGCCCAATCCTCAACGATCCCGGCCTGCTCATCCTGGCCAATCGACGCGCCGCAGGCGCCGTGGAATTTCATGAACATACCAACCATATTTTCATCATGGTCGATGGAGAGGCCACGTTTATCGCCGGCGGCACGATGGTCAACCCAAAACGAACCAATCCGGATCAAATGACAGCCACGT
>DATAPT010000470.1:0-3123 GCA_036265065.1 Candidatus Acidiferrales bacterium
CCGCCTCCCCTTTGCAGGCGCGCGCGCCCTTGACGAAGGCCATATTCACCGGCACTTCCACTTTCAGAACGTCCACGCCATATTGCGGCTTGGAGAATTCTTCCATGCTGCCGGTAACGATTTGCGGTTTCTTGCGCGCGAACTCGATGCCTTTTTCGTCCATGCTGTCGTCATAGCCGACGAATTCGAGGAAAAACGGCACGTCGTTGGCAACGCATTCCGCGCCAATGCGCTCCACCCAGGCATGTTTAAGTTCGTTCACTTTGGGCGAATCGAACGGCGTGTAGTACAGCAGAATCTTCACGCAGTCTGCGCCGGCGGCGACTATGCGGCGCACAGAGTAATCGTCCAACAGATCGGGCAAGCGGCCGGGCTGCGTATTGTCGTAACCGCTCTTTTCGTAAGCGAGGAGCAGCCCGGCATTTTTCGCGCGCACTTTGGCGGCGCTCAGCCCAAACTCAGGATCGAGCAGGATGGCGCTGGCATGCGGCGTCAGGACGCGCGAGACCGCTTCCTTGAATTCGGCCATCATCGCCGGCGTAACGGCTTTCTTGTCGATACCTTTGTCCTTGGCGATTGCGGACATCAGCGAGCCGCGCTGATCCATTGCCGCCGCAGCGATCACGCCGTGCGCATTCGACACCGCTTCCATTCCCTTTTTCTTTCCTGCGCTCACTTTCATCTGTGCAATCCTCCGACTGCTTAAGTTTAGCGATCGATCAAGATGTCTTCTGCTTACTTTAGGCCGTGAAAGAGAAAGGCGATTCTAACACGGCCGCGGCGCTCGCTGTGCCATCAGAAAGCGCACCTTACCTATCGAAAAAGCACCATCGTGGCATCCATCACAGGTACACCACCTGATGATTGGTCGCGTCGGCGGGAATGCGCTTCAGGAGTTCATCGAGCAACTCTGTTCCCTGCGCCGCCAGCATCGGCAGCAGGCATAGCGACCGCTCCTGCAATGCGCCATCGTGATAAAGCAGTTCGGTCAGCTGGCGTTCGTGTCCGTCCAATACGGACGAACGGAACGCCATCGCGCGCGCCACCTTTTCGCGCAAGGCCGTAAAGTTGTAGAGGATTTTCGATTCGGCGTTTTCCAACGAACCGCTCAACGTGGAATCGAGCGTGGCGATTGGCTTGCGCATTCCCTCCAGCATGTCGCGCAGCGTTTTTTCCGCGGCATCGAATTGTTGCGCCAGTTCCGGCGGCACGGAACCGCGCTCCATCTTCTTGCGCAGCGCTTGCCGCCCCTCGAAAAAGTCCGAGAGATTGAGATCGTACTTGCCGAGGAGGCGCACCAGGTGAGGCGGGACAATCGTGAACGTCGCGCGCGGCAGAATCACCGGCATGCGCCCCAGCAGCCGTTTGTAGATGACCGACGATTGCGCGTAGTAAGCAATCTCCGCGGGCCCGGCGATGATTGCCGCGCTGCCCAGCAGCGTGTCCTGCACGATAGGTCGCAGCAGCGCATTGGGACTGAACAGCTCCGGCGCCTTCTCCAGCAGCGCAGCGATCTCCTCTGACGAAAGCTGGCGCTCCCCAAGCGTCAATCCCAGTGAAGGGTCGGAGCCATGCGCAGTCAGTGGTGTGCGCTGGCCGTCCTGGTTGACAAACAAAAGCGTGCTGCGCTCGACGACTTTTACCTGCGCGTGATAATCGGCCTTTTCGAGAGATTTGCCTCGCTCAATAAGGTCCCTGGTAATTTCGGCGTGCTGGTCGAGTGCCGCGCGAAAAACAGGCGCGGCCAACCTATGAAGTTCCGGCGAAAGCGGATCGATCAGAATCAATCCTCGACCCTTAAACAGACGCGCCATCAGCTTGCCGAACGCGGTGCCATACGTTTCCACCGTGCCGTACGATTCGCGCAAAGCCAGTGCAATATCCGCCGCCGCAGGCCCATCGAGCGCTCCAGCGGCTCGCTCAACCAGCGCAGCAACTTCGTCGCCCAGCGGGATTTCCCCGACTCGCTTCCCCACAAATGCGGGCCCTGGGTCAGCCAGATCGAGGCGTTCCACTCCGTTCTTCGTCGGCCAATAACAATGATTGATCTCAGCCAGATCGTGATCTTCGGTAGCCAGCCAAAAGACCGCGACCGTCGGCGTCCCCGCAGCCGTAAGGTCATTCGCGATCCGCAAAGCGTGCAGCGCTTTGTAGATAGTGTAAGCAGGACCGGAGAACAGACCCACCTGCTGTCCGGTGACGACCACCGCAGCCCCAGCGGCGAAACGGTCGAGACTGGCGGTCACGGAGGCGTCGCTGCCGAGCGCCTCATTCTGCTTGCGCAATACTTCTGTTACGTTTCTGCGCATGGTTGCGTCAATTTGCAGATTCGTCGCGACTTTCCGCACGGATTCGAGCGTAGGCGGGTGCGAATGGTATTCAGCCAGCGAAGAGAAATTCTGAATGTAGGTGGAGTAAAGCCGGGTGGTGTGGGGCAGTTCGACCGCTGAGATACAGTGACACTCCATGGGCTGGGTCATCATACATGCCGAAGGTGTTCGCGGCAATCAGGCCTGCCACCAAATATGCTCCTGCTCGCGATAAAGTGTTTGGCCGCAAGCATTTGACGACCACAACGCGATTTGAATGCAGCGTCGAGAATTCTTGGCAAATTACAGATTCAGCCCCCCCACCCCCTGTTCCCCGCAAGTGTTGATTCTGCACGACTTGCGGACGGGCTTCCTGTAAGTGTTGATTGTGCGGGGGTTAGCGAGACGGGTAAGACTACGATGCGACTTGCGCGTAAATACGGTTTCAGCGAACACGTAGCATGTTACACAATATACCAACACACGTCCAGGACTATTTACTTTATAGTATTCGAACAGGCGCGACCATACCGATTCGAATAGAAATTTCTTTCTAGCAAGTGTCTTATCGAGACGAAATGACCCTAGGGGCCGATCTTAATAGTCGCCGTGTATTCGTGGTAGTTGCGGAAATCAATGATGTTGTGGCTGCAATAGTTGGTGCCCCGCTGACAACCCAAGCTCTCTGCGTGGACCGGAAGCAGAAACTCCGTGTCGCCAATCTTCACATACGAGTAATCAACTGAGGATTCGACCGTATCCATCGGGAAATCGGACGGTATGTTGCGGGCCTGCATCTCGATTCGCAGGACGC
>DATAPT010000471.1:0-5971 GCA_036265065.1 Candidatus Acidiferrales bacterium
AGCGGCAGCTGCTCGAACGCGGCTACTTTGTGTCCTCGGACGCGAATGTCGCGGACGTTGTGGTCGTCAACACGTGTACCGTGACGGCCGCCGCTGACCTACAGGCCCGCCAATCGATTCGAACAATTCATCGCGAGAATCCGGCGGCGCGCGTGATTGTCACAGGCTGCTATGCACAGCGCGCTCCGGGAGAGTTGGCCGCGCTGGACGGCGTGTCGTGGGTGGTTGGAAATTCGCACAAACCGGAAATTCCGCGAATTGTTGACGAAATGCAGCAATTGAGACTACCCGTCTCTACTTCCGCAACGCTCACAGGATTTGTGCCGCTGTCTACGATCGCGGGAGAAACTTTTTCGCACCGCCGCGAACCCGCACAAATTTTAACGGGCGACATTCTGGAGCAACAGGCATTGCTCGTTGCCCCCGTCGAAGGCGGCGAAGCGGGACACACTCGTCCGGTGTTAAAAATTCAGGATGGGTGCAATAAACGCTGCTCTTATTGCGTGATTCCGCAGGTGCGAGGACGCAGCCGAAGCCTCATTCCAGAAATCGTTGTCGAGGAAATTGGTAAATTGTGTGCCGGCGGCGCCCGCGAAGTGGTTCTCAGCGGAATCGATCTGGGCAATTACGGTCGTGACCTCACTCCACGCGCCGAACTTGGCGAATTGCTGAAGCTCATTTTAGAGACAACGGATGTCGAGCGTCTCCGCGTCAGTTCCGTCGAGCCGATGGACGTGACGGAAGATTTAATTCGGATTTTTGCCGCAAACGCGCGGATGGCGCGGCATTTTCACATGCCTATGCAATCCGGCTCGGATCGTATCCTTCGTGCCATGCACCGCTGGTACCGCGCGGAACATTATGCGCGACGCGCGCAACTCGTGCGCGAGTTGCTTCCGGATGCGGCCATCGGCGCAGACGTAATCGCCGGATTCTCCGGTGAGACTGAGGCGGATCACCAGGCCACCCTTTCACTGATCGATTCCTTGCCTCTCACCTATCTGCACGTATTTTCGTTTTCTTCGCGCCCTGGAACCGCGGCGGCGGAGATGCAAAATCAGGTCGCAGACCAGGAGATTTCGCGCCGCGCACGTGAATTACGCGCGCTCGGCGAAAAAAAGAAGGCCGCATTTCAACGGGCGCAGGCGGGCAACACGATTCGCGCGCTGACGCTCCGTCGCAGCGGGGGAAATGCTTCAGGACCATGGACGCGCGCTTTATCGAGCAATTATCTGGATGTGCGCGTTTCGGGTGAGTGGCCCGCGAATCAGTTTCTGGATGTCTTGGTAAAGAGCGCCGGCGACGGGCACCTAAATGGAACGGCTCTCTAGATTCTTGCGCAGAGATCAAAATCCTCAACACAGGGTACACAGAGGGCACGGAGAAAACATTCGACCGGGAGCTGTTTTCTTATTTTTGAATACGCGAAAGTTTTTACGATTCAAAAATAACTTGCGCCATAGCGGTGTTGCCATCGTGCGTGATGGTGAGCGCGATGTTTTTTACGCCGAGACGATCGGCGATGGCGCGTGTCGCGCCCGACAATTTCAGCGTGGGTTTGCCGCTTGGCTCGCGCACCACTTCGATGTCGATCCAACGAACGCCGCACGCCCAACCGGTTCCCAGGGCTTTCATCGTTGCTTCCTTGGCGGCGAATCTTCCGGCAAATCGTTCGGCACGGTTGCGGTGCCTTTCGCAATAAATGATTTCCGAGGGAGTGAAAAGTCTTTTCAATAAAGCGCGCCCGCGGCGGGCAATGGCCGCCTCAATACGATCGACTCCGGTAATATCGATCCCCAGACCCACGATCATGACCAGCCCTCCAGGTTGCGCACATGTGCGTCACGCATGCTTTATTATACTTCCTCGTGGATCAGGCAGACATGGGCGGAGACGATACGCTACATTAATTAGAGAGACACAGGACAAAAATGGCGCGAGCAATTAAAACTCGAACTTCAGGACGTCTTCTCAAACCACGCGGGAATCGTGCGGCTCCTCGCACAGGCAAGTCGGCGTGGAAAATTCGACGTGTGCGCGGCGTGCAAATCGTGGAATCCGCGGCTTTTGACAAACTTCGCTGGCTCACGCACGGATTCAGCACGCGGCCGGGCGGCGCAAGCCGCATCCAGGAAAAGGAAAAAACCGCTCTGAATCTCGGCTTTACGGAATGGGATGACCGCGAGAGAGTGGCCGCAAATCGCGAAAAATTTGTGGCGGCGATTGGCGCGCGCAAAATGCCCCTTATCACCATGCGTCAATTCCATTCGGATGCGATCCAGCTTGTCGCCGCGCCTTCCGCGGAAGCTCCCAGCGCCGACGCTCTCATCACCAACACTCCGGGTTTGCTGCTCGGCGTGCAAACGGCTGATTGCGTGCCCATTCTGCTGGCGGATACCAAGCGGCGCGCCGTGGCCGCGATTCATGCGGGCTGGCGCGGCACGCTGGCGCGCGTCGTGGTAAAAACTCTAGGCCGGATGCGCATGGAATTTGGAACGCGTGCTGGCGATGTGGTCGCCGCGCTCGGACCTGCCATTGGCCAAAGCTGCTATGAAGTGGGCGCGGAAGTTGCCCACGCTTTTGCCAATCAATTTCCGCCTGCCGTGGAGTGGTTCGAAGGCCCATTTGCCCAACTGGCTGACGGCGTGGACCCGTTATGGCTCCCGTGGCTCACAATGATGCCGCCGGGGCACGTGCCCCCGCCGCCGCGTGTGCAGCTCGATTTGCGCGCGGCAAATCGCTGGCAATTGATCGATGCAGGCGTGCCGGAAAAAAATATTGAAGCATGCGAATTATGCACGGCCTGCAGCACGGATCTGATGTTCAGCTACCGCCGCGAAGGCGCCAAAACCGGCCGAATGATGGCTGTGATTGGAATTCAGTAGAACAGGCTTCAACCTGTTTTCTTTTGACTTTCGTTTGTACTTGCAGAAAACCTAAAGAAAACAGGCTGAAGCCTGTTCTACTGAAGAGCAACAAACGGGCTGGGCGTTTCCATCAGCGCCAGCTGCCCACACGCCGCAAAAACATCCTGCCCGCGCGAGTACCGCACGAATGTGGGAACTCCCTTTTCCACAAGAATGCGTTGAAACTCATCGATACTTTCCGTGGTCGGCGCGCGGTAAGGCAGGTTTCCAGGATTCCACGGAATCAGATTTACCTTGGCGCGCATGTTGGCCACGAGGCGCACCACGCGCCGCGCATCTTCCGGCGTATCATTCAACCCGCCGAGCAGCACATATTCAAACGTAAAATATTCGCGCGGACGCAGCGGATATTTCCGGCAAGCTTCGAACAAAACTTCCAGCGGATATTTGCGATTGATGGGCATGAGCGAATTGCGCTGTTCGTCGCTCGATGCATTCAGCGAAATGGCCAGGCTGGGCCGAATTTTTTCCTGTCCCAGGCGTTCAATGCCGGGAACAATGCCGCTGGTCGAAAGCGTGATGTGGCGCGGGCCGAGGCCAACGCCCTTCGGATCGAGCAGAATCCGGACTGCGGCCATCGTCGCGTCATAATTCAGCAACGGTTCACCCTGCCCCATCAGCACCACGTTGGTTTGCGGCGCGAGTTGTTCGCGATTTTCTTCCAGCGCGACGAGCACCTGTCCCACGATCTCGCCAGGTGTAAGGTTGCGGATCAATCCTAATTGCGCGGTGAGGCAAAAATGGCAGTCCACCGCGCAGCCGGCTTGCGTCGATATGCAAATCGTTTGCCGGCCATCGCGCGGCATAAAAACGGATTCGATCTGCGCGAGCTTGGGCCCGCCTTCGCCCGCAGGATCGCCGATCGAAAACAGGTACCGAATTGAACCATCCACGGAGGCAAACTGTCTCCCAACACGTGGCGGCGTGATGCGTGCTTCCTGGGCGAGCCGCTCGCGAAGAGCCGCCGGAATATTCGTGATCCCCGCAAAATCAAAATGACGCTCGGCATACATCGCGTGGTAAAGCTGCGCGGCGCGAAACGGACGCTCGCCTAGCGTCGCAACGTACTCGCGCAATTCGTCCGCCGATTTTCCCAGCAACTCTACTGGCACGCCAAATCTCCTTAATCTATCCACTGATCTTAACATGTGTGCAGCACGCTAGGACGGTTGAAGAGTCTGTGTGAGAACTGCAAAATTGGAACTTCGGCGGCTGAATAGTCCGCAGAAAAACCCGCACCATGTCATTCCGAAGGGCGGTGTTCGCCCGAGGAATCTGCTGTTTCTTGTAAGATGAGAAGAAAAGCAGATTCCTCGCTTCGCTCGGAATGACAGAGTGGGGTAGGCCGCAGCCTGTGAATCCGCACTCACTTTGCAGGATTTATGTCGTGGCTAGAGCCAGGACCCGCAAAGATTCCGCAGTCCTCACATGGACTCTGAAACCTGTGCATCCGGAGCAGATGCGTGAACCGCACAGCTCGGAGCAGACGAGTCGCATTCACAGGCGAACGTGTGCCACAATATGAAAATGAATCAACCGGCCAGAGATATTCAGAAAGCGGAACTGCCGAACGGCGTAGTCATCGTAACGGAGAAGATGCCGCACGTGCGATCCGTGTCCGTGGGAATTTGGCTGGGCACAGGATCGCGCGCCGAAACTTCCGGCCGCAACGGCATCGCCCATTTTATCGAGCACATGCTTTTCAAGGGCACGAGCAAGCGCACCGCGGAACAAATCGCGCAGTCGATGGACTCGGTCGGCGGAATGCTCGATGCCTTTACGGGCAAGGAAATGACTTGCTTCAATGCCAAAGTGCTCGACGAGCATCTTCCCGTAGCACTCGACGTCCTCTCCGATCTGGTTTTGCATCCTCGATTCGATCCGGAAGATATTGCCAAGGAAAAGCAAGTGGTCCTCGAAGAAATTAAAATGGAAGAGGACAACCCCGAATATCTGATCCACGAATTATTCACGCAAAATTTCTGGCGCGGGCACCCGCTCGGGATGCCTATTCTGGGCAATCCGGACAGCGTGTCGCAATTTTCAAAGGCCACTGTGACGGAATGTTTCGAGGAATGGTATGCGCCAAACCGCGTGGTGATCACGGCGGCGGGAAATCTGGAGCACGCGCACCTCGTGGATCTGGTCGCGCGAGCATTCGGCGATGCGGTGCGTTCCGCGGCAGCCGTAAAACCGGCGCCGCCCACTACACACGCCTGCGTCGAGCAACGCGACAAGAAAGAACTCGAACAGGTTCACATCCTGCTCGGCGTGCCGTCTTACCCGCTGGCGCACGAACGCCGTTATGCCGCCTCACTTTTAAATGTGATTCTCGGCGGCGGAATGTCTTCGCGCCTGTTCCAGAATATTCGCGAGCGGCAGGGCCTGGCCTATGCCATCGAAAGCGATCTTTCGCCCTACACGGATTCGGGCGTGCTTTCCGTGTACGCGGGAACATCCCGGGAATCCGCCACAAAATTGATCCGCTCGGTGTGCGATGAGTTTCGCAGCGTACGGGCAGACGGAGTAAGCGTAGAGGAATTGCGCCGCGCGAAAGATCACTTAAAGGGCTCCATGATGCTCTCGCTGGAATCGACCAGCGCGCGCATGTCCAACCTCGCCCGGCAGGCCATGTATCTTCAACGCTTCATTTCGCTGGACGAAATGCTGGCCTCGATCGAGGCTGTTACGCGCGAGGAAGTTCACGCCATCGCCCGTGATTTTTTCGATCCGGACCGCATCACTCTGACAGTGCTCGGCAGCCTGAATGGTTTCTGCGCGACGCGCGATTTGCTGGCTTAGTTTTTATGTAGCGACAGGCTTCAGCCTGTCTAGTTTTGATTTTTTATCGGGCAAGAAGAATTCAAAAGAAAACAGGCTGAAGCCTGTTCTAGTGATGCGTGATGTTGAACCTCGATGATAATGTCCCCTTTTCTCCTCGATAGAAATGTCCCCTAATGAACGGCCTCGGAAGGAGGCCGGATGGGGAGAATCGAGATGAGCTTGAGGGAATTGCGACGTGTGGAAGTGTTGGCGCGAGTGAA
>DATAPT010000472.1:0-8128 GCA_036265065.1 Candidatus Acidiferrales bacterium
TGCGCCCTTTGGTGGGCACTGTTGCAGTGTCAGATTTGGTGAACGTCAGGTTCGCGCCCGGAATATCCGCTGCATCGAATATGCCGCGCTTTCCCGGTTTCGCGCCAAACATTTTGGCATACCACGATTGCATCTCCAGCACGTTCGTACCCGCGGCGTCCGCAATGTAGAAATGAACGTGATGAAAGGCTATGGGAACGGTCTGCGTCTTGTCTTCCAGAATCTCAACGCGCAAGAGATTGTCGGGCGTCCAGACAAATCCCTGGCCGGGATTGGCTCCGGCTTCTGTCTTTAAGCCCGCTGCCTTCCAGCGTGCCATGGCCGCGTTCGTGTCGGGAACGTGAAAACCAATGTGGCCGACTACTGATCCGACTGTTGGCGTCGTGCCATCGCCCTTGCGGACCAGAATCAAAACACCTGGAAACTTATAGACATCGTTCGGGCCCAGCTTTCCCTGCACGCCGCCCATGGCGACCCAGAACTTGCCAGCGGCTTCCACATCCGGCACCAAAAAGTGCACGTGGCCCATGGATGTACCCACTTCATTCGGACCGGCGACTTGCGCCCACGACGCGCGAGCGGGAATCAATGCCGCCAGACAAAAAATCAGCATCAGCTTTCTCATCGGATTACTCCTTATATGCCAACAGTATTCACAGAATCTTGACCAATCCTTGCGAATGAAACGCCTTGCACTTTTTTAGACACCGAGACTTCCAATCGTTTCGCAAAACAGTATGTGACCTGCCAATCTATGTCAAGATAAGCCTTCCTCCTCCCGGCGAACGAAAGCTGTGGCATCCCGCTGCGGGGAACACGCATCGAAAGTCGCATCGGAGAACCTCAATGAGAATTAACTGGTTAATTTCTATAGTGTTTATCTGCTCTGCGCCGGGCGGTGGGGTGTTTGCCGCGCAGATGCCTGCGGGTCCTGCGCAAGGTGCACCGGAGGCCTCGTCTCCCGCTTCACCGGCTATCGCACAAACGGTTTCTTCTCCCTCTGCGCTGCCAGCGAAGGCCAGCAAAGAAAGGTACGTGGTTCCATCCGGCACACGTTTGCCGTTGATTCTTCATAATGCGGTGACCACGAGGAATGCCAAGGCTGGCGATCCCGTCTACCTGGAAACACTTTTCCCCATCGTGATCGACAATCGCATCCTCATTCCCGCTGGATCGTATGTGCAGGGTGAGATTCAGGAAGCCAAACGCCCCGGGAAAGTAAAAGGCACGGGCGAAATTCGCATGCGCCTCAATTCGATGATTCTTCCGAACGGCTACGTCGTCGATTTCAATGCGATCCCCACCAACGCAAGCACGGGCGGCAATGAAGCTACCGACAGCGAAGGAAAAATTCACGGCGATTCGGACAAGGGAACCGACGTTGGGACGATTGCGAAAACCACGGGAATCGGCGCAGGCGTGGGAGGGATTGCCACGCAAAGCGCAAAGGGCGCGGGGATTGGAGCGGGTGTCGGCGCCGCGGCGGGCCTCGCGGCTGTGCTGCTCACGCGCGGTCCTGAGCTAGAATTGCCGCGCGGCACAACGGTGGATGTAGTCCTCGATCGAACCGTATATCTCGACGCAAGCCGCGTGAATTTTACGGACCCGGGCCACGCTTCCGATCTTCCCGGCCCGCCCAGCCGGGAGCCAACGCGCAGCCGGTCGCCGTTCTAGCGCGTGTTTCTCACCGAAATGTAAATTTCCTGGGAACGCCAATCTCCTGATTGGCGCGTCGCAAATCGCCAATCGCGAGATTGGCGTTCCCAGGTTTGCCCCAACGTGTTACGTGTTGCGCTTTGAGATTGTGAAGCAATACCGGCTGGGTCACTTTGCAATGACACAACTTTTGAGCACTGGGGCGGCGCGATCACGTTCCTATGACACATGTGAGGAAAGATTTAAATCGGCGCGCAAGAAGCGAAGCGGGCTGAAGGTTTCCCATTCCATGCTGGTCTTCTTTTCCGCAATCCACTCGCCAACGAGTTTGGCGGTAATGGGCGCAAGCAGGATTCCATTGCGGTAATGCCCTGTGGCAAAAACCAATCCTTCGATATCCGCCGGCCCGAGAATGGGCAATTGATCCGGCGTCCCGGGACGCAAGCCACTCCAGGTTTCGATGACTTCCGCATTCGCCAGTTCGGGAGCCAGGGCATTTGCAGCAGCGAGAATTTTTTCAAGCCCGCCGGAAGTCACCCGCTTTTCATACCCTGCATTCTCGATCGTGCTTCCTAGAATCACGGTCTGCGGGCTCGTCCTGCCGCGCGGGACAATGTAGCCGCGTTCGGAGCGCAGCACGTTTCGAATGGGCGTGCCGGAATGCCGCAAAGCAATTAATTGACCGCGCAGGGGAACTGTCGGCGCATAGGGAACCGCATTCAAAATTTGCGATGACCAGCAGCCCGCCGCCAGCACCACTTGCGCGGCGTAAATTGTTTCGCCAGTTGAGGTTTTTACTCCCACGCATTTTTTCCCGTCGAGGGCCAGCGAAGCCACTTCCGTGCCGGGCAGCAGCGTCACGCCCGCCGCGCGCGCAGCGCCCAGCACCGCTGCGGTTAAACGGCGCGGCTCGATCGAACATTCATCGGGAAGAAGCGCCGTGGCGCATGCATCCTGGCAGAGGGCAGGTTCCATATTTCTTGCTTGATCGAGCGGCAGCGGTTCGCATGCGAGGCCAAGTCCGCGGTGGAGCGCCACGAGATCGTCCACTTCGTGCTGCGCATTCCCGCCGCTTATGACAATTACTGCGCCTCCCGTACGATATCCCGTTCGAATCGCTGACGATTGCTCCACCTCATCCACAAATTTCGAATACATTGCCAGGCTCGCGCGCCCCAGTGGAACGATTGGAATTGCCGCCGCGCAATCCGGCGCGGGAGACAACATCCCGGCGGCCGCCCACGAGGCTTCATGCATGAATTCCTGGCGGTCTAAAACGGCAACATTCAGTTTCCGTTTGGCCAGTTCGAAGGCGATGGATCCCCCCATGATTCCGCCGCCGATGATGACAATGTCATAGGTTTTCACGCGATTATCTTATCAGCAAAGAAGTAGGGGAGCACTTTCAACTTGGCGCTGAAGTATGTGAAAAGAGTCGGATAAAAGCTAAAAGGATTTTACGAGGTCGGTGGAAAGGACGCGGGCTTTTTCAGCCAGGTTCTGCGCGCGGACCCAGTCATCGGAACGAATCGCGTCATGGGACTGGCTTAGAAATCCCTTAATTTTTTCCGCCAGGTCTTTTTGTGCCGCGCTGAGTTGCCTTCCATTGGCAAGTTGTAAATTCTGCTCCGCGGTCATGATGTTTGCCGTGGTGTTTTTTCTGGTCGATTCCAGGTCTCGCGGCGAAAGTTGCGGAGAAATTTGCGGCGCCGCAGGCTTGGCCGGAGTCGAGTCCGCCGATTCCGTTGTGGCAGGACGCCGGGGCGCAGCCGGGCGCTTGCCCGTAACTGGCGGAGGAACAGTCGATTCCACTTCCGGCGGCGGCTCTTCCGTAACTGTCGGAACAGGGGGCGCAGTGGGCGCCGGCATGGGCGCTGTTTCATCGGGCGGCGGCACGCTTACGGAAGGCGGGGAGGCGCGCACAATATGTTTGCTCGCACACCCCGCCACCAGAACAGAGACTGAACACAGCAGCGCGAGAAGTTTAAATTTTCGCACTAGAGTCTCCCTGCAACAGCGGCGCCGGAATCGCGTGGCCGCGAAAGAGCCGGTTCCATTTGATGCGCCAGCGGCAAATCAATCCGGAACGTTGTTCCGTGCCCTACCTCAGACTCAAATTCAATCGACCCATTGTGCAGCTGAACGGTTCTGAATGTGCTTGCCAAGCCGATTCCCGAACCTCCCGCCCTGGTTGTGAAAAAAAGCTGGAAGATTCGTTGCCGATGTTCCGGAGCAATCCCACGGCCCGTATCCCGAACTTGAATTTCCGCCAAATCATCGCGGCGGTTCAGCAAAACCGATAGTGTGCCGCCTTTGGGCATGGCTTCGATGGCATTCACGATCAAATTAATCAGCGCTTGTTTCAGGAGCAATCGATCGACAAGAACGCTCGGAACATTGGGCGCCAATCGAGCATCCAGTTTAATGTTCGCTTTGTCCAATTCAGGCTTCTCCACCGCCAGGACCTCTTCCAGGGTGCCCTTCAGATTCGTTTCTTCATGATGCATGTCTGGTGGACGCGTAAAGTCGAGGAATCGTTTCACGACGCTGTCCAGCCGATCAATTTCGCTATCCAATACGCGAACCGCCTGCAACGGCAGCCCGTCAACGTCTGGCAAACTCGCTTTCAAATTCTCCAGCCAGATGCGCATCGAATTCAGCGGATTTTTCACTTCGTGCGCCACGCCCGCGGTGATTCGCCCAAGATTCGCCAGGCGTTCGGACACTTGAAGCTGCGTGCCAATTCGTTCCCTGGATTCCAGATCCTTGAATTTTACTAGCGTACCCATGCGCGTGTCACCATCGCCAATCGCTTCCACGCTCACATCCACTCGCCGCGCCGGGCCGTCAATATGATGCAACACCACTTCAGCAGAAGCGACCGGTTCCAGCTCTCCATTTTGCATTTTGATAGCCGCGCGAACATCGTGGTCGGGCGGAAAAATGTCTTCGGCGCGGCGTCCCAGAAGCTGATCCGCCGGCGTGGAGAGAAATCTTTCCACCGCGGGACTCACCATCACCGCGCGCCCGTCGACCGAAAAAAGCAGCAAGCCATCGTCGAGCCCGCCGAGCACCTGATCGATGTTTTCGCGCAAGTTGCTGAAAATTGCCCGCACTCCGCGCAGCTGCATCCCGATTTGACTGATTTTCGTACTGACCTGTCCGAATTCGTCCCCGCGTTCCAGCGGCTTCTGATCGAATTCTCCCTTGGCGATGCGATCGAGTTGAGCGGTAATGCGTTTCAGGGGAGCGAGAGAAATGCTGCTGACAATTCCCGCGAGCAAGACGGACACCCCAACAGAAATGATGGCGAGCAATGCCGCCGAACGCAACGCCGGCATGATGCTCGCGCGCAGCAATCCGGTTTGCACCGCCACGCGGACCGCACCGAAGGGTATTTGCTGACCCGGCGGCCCTAATTGAAATGGATACGTAACTTCATAGGCCCGGAGCGTTGATTGGTAAAGAAGGCTGTACAGAATTTTCAGCTGCTTCACAAATCCGTTTGAAACCAGTTGATCGATGCCCGCGCGAGGCGGCATCGGATTGCCGCGCAGCAATTTATCGCTCGACACCAGCACATTGCCGTTGACATCTGAAATCGAAACCTCATAGATCAAGGGAGAAACCTGAACCTCGGCGTCAATGGCAGACGCCAATGACGCGCTTTCGTCAAACGCCTTTTGGGCGTAGGCGCGCAAATCTTCCGGGCTATTGGAATCGGGAGTTTCTCCGGCTTTGGCGGCATCGGCCAGAGCGATCTGCGCCTGGAAAAAGACTTGTTTGGAAACCAATTGCGCGCGGTCGTCCGCCTGGCGGATGATCTGGCGCGAAAGATTCATCACATAGAGGGTGGAATTCACGCCTACCACGGCGAGCACAAGCGCCGCCGTTGCCAGCGTGATCTTTGTTTTCAGGCGAAATTGCATGGGTGCCCTGTCCCTCACTTCGAGGGAATTTTTGCAGCCTCATATTCCTTCAGCTTATTGTGCAGGGTTTTCAGGCTGATTCCTAGCAATTCAGCGGCGCGTGTTTTGTTATTAGTAGACGAAAGGGTTTGCAGAATCAGCTCGCGTTCGGCCGCTTCCACGGTTGTTCCCAGCGGAAATCTCAGCGATGCCAGATCGGAGGCGCTCGCGGCAGGCGCGTGCCCAAAATCCGTCGGCAAGCTCGAGCGGCCAATCAGATCGCGATCGGTGACGATTGCCGCGCGTTCCAGCACGTTGCGCAATTCGCGCACATTGCCGGGCCACGAATAACTCGCAAACTGGTCGAGCACTTCGGGATTTACGCCGCGAACATGGCGGCCGTGCTTGGTATTGATGTCGCGCAAAATATGTTCCACCAGCAGAGGAATGTCTTCCTTATGGTCGCGCAGCGGCGGTAGCTGAATGTGAAAAACATTCAAGCGGAAGTAAAGGTCCTGCCGCAATTCTCCCTTGGCAACGGCAAGTTCTGGTTCCTTGTTTGTTGCGGCAAGCACGCGAACGTCGACCGGAGTTTCCACTTTGCTGCCCAACCGGCGAACTTTGTGATCTTCCAGCACGCGCAACAATTTTGCCTGTGTGGGTGCGGGCATCTCGCCGATTTCGTCCAGCAGCAGCGTGCCGCCATCGGCAAGCTCGAAGCATCCGAGCCGCCGCTCGGCCGCGCCCGTAAATGCGCCCCGCTCGTGGCCGAAAATTTCGCTTTCCATCAGGGATTCGGGGATCGCGGAACAATTGATCGCGATGAAAGGGCGGTCCGTGCGTGGTGACAGCCGGTGAATCGTGCGCGCTAAAATTTCTTTGCCGGATCCGGTTTCGCCCGTAATGAGGATCGAAGCGGAGGACGGAGCCACCTGCTCCACCAGATGCATCACTTCCTGCATCGTTTTCGATTGCCCCACGAGGTCGCCCAGTTTTCCGGATTCGCGCAGCTGCCTCGTGAGTGCCGCAACCTGCTTGCGATCTCGAACGCGGCCCAGCGCTCTTTCCAGCAACACGTGCAGGACCGAACCTTTCAGCGGCTTTTCGATATACCAGAACGCGCCGGCTTCAATCGCCTGCACGATGCGCTCTTCGCTCCCTTTGCCGGTGATAATGATGGCGGGAACGTTTTGCAGTTCTTCGCCGAGCCGCGCCAAAAGGTC
Source organism: Candidatus Acidiferrales bacterium (assembly GCA_036265065.1). GTDB lineage: Bacteria > Acidobacteriota > Terriglobia > Acidiferrales > UBA7541 > Palsa-360. The sequence goes on from DATAPT010000472.1 coordinate 6,788, forward strand.
TAGACCGTTCATGCCGGGAAGCTCCACGTCGGCAATCAACAGGGCGGGCGCGAATTCGGAAAATTTCGCGAGAGCATCCTCAGCGCTGCCAACGCCGAGCACATCGTAACCCCACCGGCGCAAGAGTGCTTCATACCCCAGACGGGCATTTTCCTCGTCTTCGACAATCAGGACTCGGTCTGGAGATAGTTTTGCAGTTTCAAATCGTGTTGCTTCAGCCATTCGGTTTGCGTGCGGGCCCAGGGACGTGGGCCGGCGCCTCCCTTCGAATCTACCAGTACAGCCCAGGAAATGCCATGCTGACATGATGCAGGACAATTGCTTCCTGGTTTTCTATCTGCAGCAGCCACCAAACAGGGCAATCATTGGGCGTGAATGTTGTGCGAATTGCAGGGCAATGACAATGAAGCGCCCCCAGGGCTGTACGTTTGCGACACTGGGGGCGATTTGCAATCCAAGTTCGCGTGGTCGACAGAAAATAAATTGGGCGAATAAATATTTCGCAACGCCCAATTTATTAATGACCGCGGCGAATTAGCGGCCGAATATTCCGACGTAAGTGGCCTTGCCGATGACGTGGCCATCCATCGCCTTCAAAAGATCCATGCGCGCGGAGCCGGCTGCCAGATCCAGCTTCGAATCCAGCGCGTAAATTTCAAAAATATAATGGTGCGGCGTCGCGCCTGGAGGAGGGCATGGCGGCTGGAAGCCGTTTACTTTTCGGATATTCACGCCTTGTGCAATGCCATCCGGCGAAGAATCGGGTTTCACTCCCGCGGCCACGGAGGAAGAAGTGCTGGGGATATTCCAGAAAATCCAGTGCGTGACATCCATCGATCCCTTCATCGGGGCGGCGTCCGTATCGTGGAAAATCACGGCAAAGGTTGCCGCGCCGCTTGGCGCGTTCGTCCAGGAAATCGCCGGAGAGGCGGCGTTCGGATCCGCGCACGAATATTGCGTGGGGATCATGGATCCCTCGGGATAAGCAGAACTCATCAATTTGAATTTGGATGGCGGAGGTGGGGTTGCCGGTTGTTGAGCGGCCACGCCTGCCGTAATTGCCGCTGACAAAATGGAAGCAGCGATCAGCGACTGCACTAATTTGATTCGCATCGTATTTCCTCCTTGAGCTTGGGCTTGAGGGCATACTATACCCTGAAATTGCAAATTGTGGCGTATCGTGTAGTTTTCATGCTTGTAATATTTTGCGTGACTTTTTCACGGCTTCATGCCTTTGTGAAAATATGCAAAATGTGGATCCGTCCGTGGCCCTTCGAGCGTCGGGGAGCGAATCCTGCGCTGGTGGTGGGCAAGCCTGTGAATGAGTCATGGAAACAGGGG
>DATAPT010000473.1:0-3277 GCA_036265065.1 Candidatus Acidiferrales bacterium
CTTACAATCTTTCCGGTTATCTGCACTCGCTCACTATAGATTACGCACAGAGGCATTCGGCTGCCTGGGTTATTCAATTCGCGACAAATCCATTTAAAAATCCGTGTTAATGAACGTGCTACGGGCGGTTCGCTGGTAGAATGCGAATGACTCCCGATTTCCGTTCGGCGAGACATCCGCAGCGCAAAACGGAGCGGTGATAAAAACCTGTCAGTCGTGTGGCGCCGTTAACGGCGAACCGAGCGATATTTGTTGCTTCTGTGACGCCCCATTGGGTGGTCGCGGACGGTCGCCAGCAGTGCGCCAAGTTGCCACCCAAACCGAAGGTAATCTAGCCATTGAGCCTGAATGGCGCCGCGAAGTCTCGAACAAAGTTCGCCAATATCGCGCGCGCCGTAGTGGCGTTTCCGCCGAAATGCAAACCGTCCTTCCCTTTGAACCGGATCCCCCGCAGCCATTGGAACCTCGCGAGGAACCTCCGGAGATTCTTGCCCCTGCCCGAGAAAAAAATGTAAGAGAAACTCGCAAACCCCGCAGCGAAAGGTTCGAATTCGCCATGCCCGACCTGGAACTTGCTCCCAATCTTGAAAGTGTCTCCAGCGCTGAACCAGTCCCATTTATTGAAAGCCTGACGAATACCAATTTGTACCCCGCAGCTTCATTGCCGGAACGACGATTAGCCGCCATGGTGGATGTCGGTCTGCTCTTCTTTACGTACGGAGGCATGCTGGCGCTGTTCTCGGTTTTGGGCGGGCGCGTCGGATTGAACAAACTCGATCTAACTGTTGCTTTCGCGACCTTGGGACTTTTCTACGCACAATATTTTTCTCTCTTCACAATGTTTGGGGGATCGACACCCGGCATGATGGTGCAGGGATTGCGAGTTGTGAGTTTTAGAGGGGAAACGCCCACCTCACGTCAGCTGGCTTGGCGCAGTCTTGGGTACTTGATCTCCGCCAGTTCATGCTTTCTGGGCTTTATTTGGGCCCTTTGGGATGATGAACATCTTTGCTGGCAGGATCGTATTTCACACACGTATCTCACTTCGAATCAAGGGAGTACGCTGGATTGAGTTGTTGAAGGCATAAGTTCACCTGCTTCCTTCTGGAACTGCTCCAGAATCCCGACGCATGCAATGCGTCCGCCGTGCTATCATATTTGAGATTTAATCTTCGTGAATGAGGCATATAACAAATATGAGCCGCCTCGCCAGAATATCCGTTGTCACACTTTCAGTCATCGTGTTTTTATACGTTGGCCTGGGCTACGTCCTGGGAAAATCTTCGGACGATAAGTCTTACCGCTCGCTGAGCGTGTTCGGAGAAGTTTTGCAGCGCATCCAGGAAGACTACGTGGATGAGCCCAACATGGCGGTGGTCACGGCTGGGGCCATGCATGGCCTTCTTGAATCGCTTGATCCCCAGTCCGGCTACCTTAGCCCGCGCGAGTACGCCGATTATCGCGACCGTATGAAAAACGGTGTGCACGGTGAAATTGGCGCGACTGTTTCAAAACGGTATGGTTACATCGTCATCGTTTCCGTGGTTCCGGATGGGCCAGCCGAAAAAGCCAGTCTGCGCAGCGGCGAAATTCTTGAATCCATCGGGGGATTCAACACGCGAGACATGTCCGTAGGTCAAGCGAACGCTCTTCTGCAAGGTGTTCCCGGAACTTCAGTAAAATTGGCAGTTATTCGGCGGGGAAAAACAGAACCGCAGGATTTTGCGATCAATCGTGGAGTGATTGGCCCGCAGCATATCGTTGCCGATCACATTGGCGATGATGTTGCCTACATACGCCTGCCGGCGATAGACGCTCTGGATGTTTCCGAGCTGCATGATAAATTGGCGCAGTTCGACAAGCAGGGCATGCATAAACTTCTTCTCGACTTGCGCGATTGCACGCGCGGCGATAACAACGAAGCCGTCGCTGCGGCTCAACTTTTCCTCACTTCCGGAAAAATTGGTTCGCTCGAAGGACAAACAGTTTCGCACAAGGATTTTGAAGCCGAAGCGGACAAGGCCGTGTGGCGCTCTTCCGTCGATGTCCTGATCTCGCCTAGCACTTCCGGCGCTGCCGAAATTCTGGCTGGAGCGATCAAAGGAAATAAGCGCGGAGAACTGGTTGGCGAGCGCACATTCGGTGCGGCTTCGGAGCAGAAAATTATTCCGATGGATGATGGCGCTGCATTGATTCTGACGGTGGCGTTTTATTCCACGCCCGACGGCAAATCCATTGTGGAGGACGGAGTTGCTCCCACGGTGGAAGTGCATCCAAAGGGCATCGACCCATCCGCTGCTCCCGCGCCCGACAAGACTGTGCCTGATGATGAGGCTCCTCTTGGCCCGGGACAATTGCCGAAGTCAGATGATCCTGTTTACAACAAAGGTCTCGAATTGCTGAAAAGCGCCCAGGCCCAAAAGGCTGCTTAAAGTGTGATCGGCCGCCTTGTCGCGTTCGGCAAATCTGCCGCACATATTTTCATAAAATCTTCTCTCTTCCTTTTACTGCTCGCGGCAGTGGTGTTTTTTGTCGCGGGGTGTAAGAAAAAATCCGCGCCCGTTTCCAACACGGCCATCCGAAATATCTCCCGTGAATTTGTTTTTGCTGCGCGAAATGCCAGCGGCGGCCGCGCGGAAGTCGGTATGCGTCCCGAATATGCCCCTCGCCAGCCGGGCAAGCAACAAACGCTTGTTGCGGATCACATTTACGTCACAGTGCCGCTTTCCAAAACGGGCGCGCCAGATCGGGCCACGCATGATGCGATCGAGGCGGAATTTGGACGTGTGGCGGCATATCACCATTTGCAGCGCGTGCAACGGCCCGGCGCGGCCGGTCTTGAGCGCTTCGATTACCTGATGAGCGGCAGACGGATTCAATCGATTCATCTGGTTACGCCACTCGCTAAGGCGCAAGAAACTTCCGCAGCTCCTTCCGCAGGACGGCCAAAGCTTGCGATCGTGATTGATGACCTGGGAAATGACCGCGCCCAAGCCGATGCGTTGTTTCGCCTTTCCTATACGTTGACTCTTTCCGTCCTGCCCCACGAAGCCAACTCCGGCGAAATCGCCGAAGAGGCCCATCGGCGCGGGTATGAAGTCATGCTCCACTTGCCGATGGCCTCAAATGCGGGGAGCTTGGACGAAGCCGTGGAACTTCATCCCGGCATGGCTGCGGCGGACGTAGAGAAAACTTTTTCAGCGATGCTGGAAACAGTTCCGTATGCGTCGGGCGTGAATAATCACGAAGGGTCCTTGGGAACCTCCGATCAAAAACT
>DATAPT010000474.1:0-7133 GCA_036265065.1 Candidatus Acidiferrales bacterium
GAAGCCAAGGCCTCTGACCACAAAGAGACGTCCTCTAGATGCTCAGCCTCGACCATGACGCGGGCTTTGGGCTCTGTCCCCGAATAGCGCACAACAACGCGCCCAGCGGTGCCTAGCGCCTTTGTGGCATTTTCAATCGCAGCAGAGACAATAGGGAGGGATTCCAAGGGCGGTTTTGACTTAACCTTTATATTTACAATCGTTTGCGGGAAGACCTTAAACCCGTTGACAAGCTCGTCGAGGGGGCCGCGCAGCGCCACAAGGCATGCCATTTTAAGCGCGGTTAAAAGTCCGTCCCCTGTCGTTGCATCGTCCAGAAAAATAATGTGCCCGGATTGCTCGCCGCCCAGATTCGCGCCGCTGCGCAGCATTTCTTCCAACACATAGCGGTCGCCGACAGGGACGCGGGCCAGCGTAAGGCCTTCCGCACTCAGAATTCGTTCCAGTCCCAGGTTGGCCATCGTGGTGCCAATCACTCGACCGCCGCGCAATTGGTCTTTTGACTTGAAATATCTGGCAGCAGCCAGCAAAACGCCGTCGCCGTCCACGTGATGTCCGCTCGCACTTACGAACATTGCCCGGTCGGCATCGCCATCGAACGCCACGCCTAAGGATGACTTTGTCTCCAGCACTTTTTCGCGCAAATGCTCCGGATGCAGCGAGCCGCAGCCATCGTTAATGTTTCGCCCGTTCGGCTGGTTATGTATGACGATAACTTCAGCGCCTAGTGACCGAAACAAGGCTGGCCCCAAGACACTAGCCGCGCCGTTCGCGCAATCCAAAACCAGTTTCAGACCTTTGAGATTTGCTTCGGATATGACGCATTTTCGCAAATAGGCCAGGTATTCTTCATCCAGCGAAAGATCGGTAGGCACAGCAATTCCATGTGGTGAAGTTTCGCGGCCCTTGTGCTGATTAATCTCGGTTTCCAGATGTTCTTCGACGTCATCCGGAAATTTCATTCCTGTACCGGCAAAGAGCTTTACACCGTTGTCATGAAAGGGGTTATGCGAAGCGGAAATGACCAGCCCGGCAGAGAATTTCTTCTGCCGAACAAGGCATGCAATGCCCGGAGTAGTGATTACGCCAGCCGAGAGAAACTCTACCCCGTTGTCGGAAAACCCCGCAGCCAGCTGTCCGGCAATGTGCGGGCCGGATTCACGTGTGTCCATGCCGATGAGGACGCGCGGCTTAGGCTCAACCTCAAGCAAATATTTCCCCAGTGCGCGGGCGACTCCATAGAGCGTGGCGTCGTCCAGCGGGTAGGTGCCGGGAATTCCTCGAATGCCGTCGGTGCCGAACAGTTCCTTAGTCATCGTGGATGGGACTGCAGCCTCTTCTTGGAGTTGCAGGAATCAAAATTGTCCGGGCATTCCGTCCGCACTCGGATTTCTGATTTTATCACGCGAAAGGTTATTTGGCAGGACCGGTAACCGACTGGCGTGGCACAAGAGTAACGTGGATCACGGACGGCGTAACTTGCACAACGGTGGCGCCGAAAGGGGCGCTGACCATTTCCGGAGTAATTTGCAGATCGGTGGTGCCCGGCTTCCCATTCTTCATGTCCAGCTGCAGACCCAGGTCAGCGGCGATAATGCGGCGCAAAAGCGCGGATCGCCCGCGCACCCGGACGCGCACGGTCGTCGGTATATCTCCCGTAATTTCCAGCTGTCTCGGCATAGTCGTGAATTCCATCGGCACCTGAAAGCCAACTTCCGCGAACGGTTCGGAAGTGTACGTGACCCACAGGGTAAACGAAATGGCGAGGGCCAGGAGTTTCAAGCCCGCGTTGGCAAAAATATATTTTCGGAAAAAATCCAACTTTTATCTCCGAACCGTAGTTCTGGTCTGCGAAACCGCGGCAGGCAGAACCATCGTTGTACGGCGGCGCGAAACCATTTCGCGCAGCCGGTCACTCAAATCTTCCGGCGAAAGATTGGTGTCAATCGTTCCGGCGGAAGCAACGGAGATCGAACCTGTTTCCTCGGAAACGAGTACCACCAGGCAATCGCTGTCTTCGGTGATACCAATCGCAGCGCGATGCCGCGTGCCCAGCTGTTTGGAAATCATCGGATTGAGCGAAAGCGGAAGAAAGCAGCCCGCCGCGGCCACGCGCGACCCTTCGACGATCACAGCTCCGTCGTGCAATGGGGACCCGGGCCGAAAAATGGAAAGCAGCAGATCATAGGAAAGTTTTGCGTCCAGCGGAATGCCGCTTTCAATGTACGTGCGCAGGCCCGCCTGCCGTTCTACGACCACCAGCGCGCCAATACGATTTTGCGAAAAATATTCAGCGGCCATAACAATGTCGTCATATGTGCCCTTAGGGTTGCGAGAAGCAAAACTAATCGCGGAAAGATTGCGGCCCACTCGGGACAGCGCCCTGCGAATTTCCGGTTGAAATAAAATAATCAGGGCAATGGCGATGTAGGGCAGCAGGGTTGTCAGCAGCCATTCAACCATCTCCAGCCGCGCCCATTGCGCTCCGCGATAAAAAGCGAATAGCAGGGCAATTCCCACCAGCATTTGCACGGCTCGCGTACCGCGCAGCAGTTTCAAGAGGAAATAGATAAAGACAGCGATGATCAGAATGTCCAGAGCGGCGCGCAAATTCAGGCGCGCGAGTGAGGCCACGGGCAAAACGGCGGCGATCATGTTCGTATATCTAAGTTATCCCAGCCTTGCTGCTTCGGGCAAGCCGGAGTTTCGCGGGATATGCCGCAATGTACCGGTATGCTAAGGTGAATTCGGTGCGATATGCAGATCGAAGACGTAAAAGTTTCGGCACGGTCGAACCCCTCTCAGCGCATTATTGCTGTGGCGATTGTGTTTGCCGCGCTCTATTTCGCAACTGAGGTCGTTGTTCCGTTGCTGCTCGCCGTCTTGCTGGCTTATTTTCTCGATCCTGTCGTGGGCCTCCTGGAGCGAATCCGCATTCCTCGCGCATTGGGCGCGCTCGTCGTATTGCTGGCCGTCACAGCGTTATTTGCGGGGCTGGGCTATCTCGTGGCGCTTCGCGCGAATCAATTCCTCGCCGATTGGCCGCGCTATAGCAGCGTCCTGCGTCACGTGACCACGGCGTTTGACCGGCAACTCGCGGTGGTTCAAAAGGGGGTCGACGCGATTACGCCAATTGCCGATCGAGCCCTTACTCCCACCCGCATTGTTGAGCCGCCACCCATTCGCGACTGGCTTCTCAGCGGTGTAGGTTCCCTCTACTCGATTTTAATCGTGGCCGCCTTCGTCCCATTTCTCGTTTTCTTCATGCTGGCCGCGAAACCTCGCATTTGGAAGGCCACCATCGACCTCTTTCCGGATGAGCATCAGGAACGTGTGCGGGATGCTCTCGATCAGCTGGGTTCGATGTTGCGAAGCTTCGTGGTGGGGAACGCTCTCATTGCCGCAATTCTTATGCTTGTGAGTTATGGATTCTTCCTCACGATCCATTTAAAATATCCTTTCCTGTCCGGATGCGTCTCGGGAATATTGAATCTCGTTCCATATTTAGGCGCGGTACTCGCATGGCTCCCTCCGTTTTTAATTGGGATGGCGCAATGGAATACGGTTGGGCCGTATTTTGGGGTTGCAGCCATGCTCACGTTTCTGCATATCATGGGTCTGAACATATTGATGCCTGCCATCGTTGGCAGGCGCGTCCATCTGAACGCACTGGCCGTCACCATCTCCTTGTTATTTTGGGGATGGTTGTGGGGAGCCGTCGGACTCATATTGGCAATTCCGATTACGGCAACGGTGAAGGTAATCTGCGATCATTCAGAAGGATGGGAGCCGGTTGGCCGCTGGCTCGGCGAGTAAAATTAACTGACGCCCCTTCTCCCTCCCAACCCGTCGAAGGGGCGACTCAAGGAAACCGGAACTAAATATGTCATCGAACCGTCGTGCAATTTTAATTGCTTTAATTGTAATTTTTGGTTTGACGGGAACGGGTATTGTGCTGACCACGGAGTGGGGCGCGCGCACCGTTACGTCCACGCGCGCATCTCAGAAAGTAGCGCTATCTCCCGTCGATCTTTCGCAATTCCACAATACGCAAACGCTGGCGCAGATGGCGGCGACGCCGCAGGAGCAGGATCTTGCGCGCGACGCCCTGCGCAAGGCCGACCATGAAGTGGATTTTGAATTTACTTCGGCGCTCTATAGAGCCTCATCGCAAAATGTTGCCTCCACGCCTGCAATTAAAGCCATTCTTGACCACATCGCAAAAAGCGAACAGGAAAATGCGCAGCTCGACGCGGAAGTTGCCCGGCTGACTAAGCTTGCGGCAAGCGCGAAAGATGATCAGAAAGAAGCCATTACTCAGCAGCTGGATCTGACCAAAAGCCGGCAGGAATTAGTGGAAGATGAAATCGACGATGCGCATCAGGACCTGGAGCGTGCCGGCGGCGATCCGCAACGCCAGGTCCAGCGCATGGTGGATGAATATCATGCCTCTGAGCAAAGTAGCGGCGGGGAACTCGATCTGAGCATTGTTGGCAAGCAGGCAGGCTCGGCTCAACCGGCTTCCTCCTCGTTTATTTCTCGGTCGCAAGCCTGGTACGCGCTTCGCTCGGTTGTTGATGGCCTCAGCGCTGCCGAACAACAAGCCTACAATTCCATAGCGACGTTTTCTAAAACGCACGACAACCTCGAACAACAATTGAATCAGAAGAAGGTGCAGCAATCGCAAAAACCTGACACTGCGCCACAGGCCAGTGCGGCCGGCAGTGCTTCACCGGTTCCCCCATCGGCTTCCAGCCAAACCAGTGACGCTATTTCTTCTTACAAGTCCATGACCCTCCTTCAGAAGAGAATGTCCGGGCTGGACACTCGTATTCGCAACGAGCAGGATCTGGCGACGATCTACGGCCAGTGGCTCGATTTAGTTGCGGCTCGCCGGCGACAACTACTGCACAGCCTGCTGATTTCCATCGCAGTGATGGTTGGCATCGGACTTGTTGTTCTCTTGACGACTCAATTTCTGGAGAAGCTGTTTGCTCGTGTGACGTCCGACCCGCAAAAACTTCTGACCATGAGTTCCGTTGCGCACATCGTCACGCGCGCCGTGGGCGCGATTTTGATTTTGTTGATTATTTTTGGAATGCCCAGCCAATTGGCGACCGTTATCGCTCTGGCCGGCGCGGGCCTTACCGTTGCAATGAAAGATTTCATCGTAGGATTTTTCGGCTGGTTTGTGTTGATGGGGAAAAACGGAATTCGCCACGGCGACTGGGTCGAAATTAACGGAGTCAGCGGCGAAGTGGTGGAAATCGGATTGTTCCACACCGTGGTGCTGGAAACGGGCAACTGGAATGATGCGGGGCATCCCACGGGGCGTCGCGTGACGTTGATGAATAGTTACGCCATCGAGGGGCACTATTTCAATTTTTCTACTTCCGGCCAATGGCTGTGGGATGAAATGCAGCTGTCGATTCCCATGGATCGGGACCCATATCCCGTCGTAGCGGAAATTCAGAAAATTGTAAACAAAGAGACGGAAGCGAACGCGAGGCTCGCCGAAAAAGAATGGGGAACCATGGGAAATGCTCGCGGCGTTCGCCCGTTTTCCGCGGGGCCCGCGATCAGCGTTCGCCCGGGCGGCGCGGGATTCGATATCCTGATTCGCTACGTCACTCGCGCGAATGAACGCCACCAGCAACGCGGAAAGCTTTATGAAGACATCGTCGAATTCATGCGTCGAAAAAATATGCCAGAGCAAGCTCCCGCAGCGGCTTCCGCGCCGGCGTCGAGTTAACCCAATGCCTCGCGCAATTTTCTAAATTTTTACCTCGCCAATATTTTGTGGCGCCAGCGAGACGCCGGCGCCACTGCTGCTACAGCAACTGGGCATGCGTTCATATTGCTGGCATCGCAGTGCAATGCTAGGATTGCTGCTCTTATGCCCCAGCAAAACGATTCCCGGCCTCGCATCGGTGTACCATGGCGCATGGCAGCCGAGGAAGCGGCGAATAAGCGAACCAAGATTGACAACTACCTTCGGGCCGTGGAAAGGGCGGGCGGAGAAGCCATGCTCCTGTCGCTCGCGTCAAGCACCGATGATTTGAAGCGTGAAGCCGCTGGCCTCGACGGTTTTATTCTCACAGGCAGCCCGGCCGACCTGGACCCAACGCATTACGGTGCAATGCGCCACCCAGCCACAGACGCAGCCGACGCCGCGCGCGAACGCACTGACTTCACTCTGCTGGAGCACGCGCTCATCACCGCCAAACCAGTCCTCGCCATCTGCTATGGCATTCAATCCCTGAACGTCTTTCTCGGCGGCAGTCTGATTCAGGACATTCCCGCCGAAATTGGCTCTAAAATCGTCCATAGCCCCGAAGAAGACGAACTGCCCAGTGGCGGCGAAGCACCGGATGCCATGCATTCCGTCACGATTGATCCCGGCCGTGTGTACGATCTATCGAAGTCGGCCAGCGCGGAAGTCAACTCATGGCATCATCAATCCGTGCTGGAGCCGGCGCATGGTCTCCGCGTCACCGCGCGTGCGCTGGATGGCGTCGTCGAGGCCGTTGAGTGGACCGACAATTCCAACTGGGTAATCGGCGTCCAATGGCATCCGGAAAGAATGCCCAACAATCCCTTGGCTTGCGCCCTATTTAGCCAACTTGTAGCAAACGCAAGACTTGTACGCATATAAAAATCAGCCGTCAACAAGATCTTCGAATGTAGCGCCCGCCTTCAGGCGGGCATTCCTGCCACAAGTGAAATCCAACTTTTGCTCGTTTTCGAAGTTTCCCGAATTTACCCTCCCAAAAATCATCGAAAAGTTATTCACAGGTTCACATGAATTCCACAGGGCGCGATTATTCTTTTCGAGATAGACTTTCCCGGTCGACCAATCTTGGTCTTGGCTCCGCCCCATGATGTGCTGCGCCACGTGCTTGGATTCTCGGAGAATCCAGCCTGAAATGACGTTTCTTTAACCCAGGGAATCCTCAATCCAGCGGAGGATGACATGACGAGCGATTTGAATGGTCCTGTAGCTATTTTGGACAAGGAAATTGCAAAGTACCCGGCCTATACGATCGAAACCTTTGAGCTTTGCGATTGCTGCGGAATGCGATTTGGCATTGGGTATCACCAGGGATGTAAGCACCTTACGGCTGCTGCAGGGC
>DATAPT010000475.1:0-3282 GCA_036265065.1 Candidatus Acidiferrales bacterium
CCCCGAATTGGATTCTAACGAGGAAGACCTCCTTGCGGCCTATAATAAACAGGTTAAGGCCGTGCAAACCATTCAGGCGACGGTCGATCTGATTCCAACCACCGGTACAACCTACAGTGGAGTGATAGAGGAATATCACGAAGTTCCGGGCTTCATTCTGGCCGAACGTCCCGCGACCGTGCGCATCATCGGTCAGGCACCCGTTGTGGCTAAAAATATTTTCGACATGGTGGCCGACGAGAAGGAATTTCGCATTTTTATTCCCTCGAAGAACTCGTTTTTGGTTGGCCCGACCGCACTTGTCCGTCCATCGAAGAAGCCGCTCGAGAATTTGCGTCCTCAGCATGTCGTTGAGGCTTTATTCTGGCCTGAACTGCCGCCCACCGCGAACGTCCTTTTCGAGCAATTCGATTTCAATGTGAGCCGGTATTATATTCTGACCTTGCTGCGGCAGGCCGCTGGCGGAAAATTCACAATTGCGAGAAAGATTTGGTACAACCGCACCGATCTCCACGTGTCTCGCGTGCAAATATATGGTGAGGGAGGAAAGCTCGAGTCAGACATTTCCTATACGGACTGGCAGCCTTCATCTTCGGCTCCGAACGCCCTTCCAACCGAACAAACCATTTTCGCCCGCGACATCCATATCTGGCGGCCCCAGGACGATTACAAACTGGAAATCAAGCTTTTGAAAATCACACTGAACGATCCGATTTCGCCGGACCGTTTTGTGCTGACAGAGCCCCCGGGAACCGAACTCATCCATGTCGGAGACGAAATTTCGAAGGTCATACGATGATTCGCAACCTGGTTGTAAACAATGTGCTGCATCGTCCCATACGCACAATTGTCAGCGTGATCGCCGTCGGAGTGGAAGTGGCGCTCGTGATTCTGATTGTGGGCCTCACGAGCGGCCTCCTGCAGGAAACAGCGAAGCGCATCGAAGGAATCGGCGCGGACATCATGCTGCAGCCTCCATCCGCTTCCGTGTTTCTGGCGTTCAGCGGCGCGCCCATGCCGATTAAAATCGCGGATAAATTGCGCGAACTGAAATATGTGCAGGCCGTCGCACCCGTCCTGCTGCAATTTAGTTCTTCGAACGGCGTGGACGTGGTTTACGGGATCGATCCCAAATCGTTCCGCGACGTCTCCAGCGGATTCGTTTTTCTCGAAGGGCACGACATGCAAGGCCCCGACGATATCCTCATGGATGACTGGGCGGCGAAAGCCAAAAATGTTGCGGTAAACAGTACTTTCCGTCTGCTAGACCACGATTTTCACGTTGCCGGAATTGTGGAGCACGGCAAGGGCGCGCGTCTGTTTGTGCCACTTTCCACTTTGCAGGATCTTTCCGGATCGCGCGATAAGGCATCCGTTTTTTTCATGAAGTGCACCGACCCGAATTACACGCAGACCGTAATGGATGAAATGAAGCCTATTTTCCCCGGCTATGAAATCCGCCCCCTGAAGGATTTTCTATCTCTGATGACGGCAGCGAATCTGCCGGGCCTGAACGCGTTCATTAAAAGCATGATCGTTCTTGCCGTCTCCATTGGCTTTCTGGTCATTCTGCTTTCGATGTACACCACGGTGATCGAGCGCACGCGGGATATCGGCGTCCTGAAATCGATCGGCGCATCCAAGGGATACATCATTCGGGCTCTCCTCGGTGAGTCGGTTTTTATCTGCGTGATTGGCATCGTCGTAGGAATTGGCATGAGCTATGTCACCCGGGCTGTATTTTTGTCTTCCTTTCCCACCCTATCCATTTTGATTACGCCGGATTGGATTGTGCGATCCGCGATCATAGCTCTGGCGGGCGGGATTTTTGGCGCCAGCTACCCAGCCTGGCTAGCCAGTCGTAAAGATGCCATAGAAGCGCTTTCCTACGATTAATACGATGAGCATGACTAAGCGCAAACTTTGCCGGGGTAAATTTCTGTCATAATTTGAGCCTGTTTATTGCTGGTTCGGGCCTAGTAAGTAATGCCAATCGCGATTACAATACGTCCGCCTGCCGATGCGCTGCTCACCACAAGGGATCTGAGAGTGGAACCAATAGTTGTTACCGAAGATTTATGGAAGCTGTACCACGCCGGGAAAGTGGAAGTTCCGGCGCTGCGAGGTGTTAATTTCAAGGTGCTGCCAGGGGAGTTCGTCAGCGTAATGGGGCCCTCTGGATGCGGCAAGTCCTCTTTGCTCTACGTGCTGGGGGGATTGGCGCAGGCATCGCGGGGGCGCGTCCTGGTGGACGGCAATGATTTAAGCACGATGAGCGACGCGGAGCGCACCAAGCTGCGGCGCGACAAGATTGGGTTTGTGTTTCAACGTTTTAATCTCTTGCCTACGCTCGACGCTCGTGGAAACATCGCCATCGCCCAGCATATCCATGGCGATGGCTTCAATTCGGGCAGGTTCGAAACCATTACCAAGCTGCTCGGCCTAACCGGGCGTCTGAAGCACAGGCCTTCGGAAATGTCCGGCGGAGAGCAGCAGCGTGTTGCCATCGCCCGCGCGATAATCAACGATCCCAAGATTATCCTGGCGGACGAGCCGACCGGTAACTTGGACACACAAAATTCCGAAATTGTGTTATCCATGTTGAGCCAATTGAACAAAGATCTTGGCCAGACCATCGTGATGATTACGCACAACCCGGAAGCGGCCGAATATTCGACCCGCGTGGTTCACATGCGTGACGGAGTAATTGTCGACGGAGTGCTGGCCGCCTGACATGCGAACGCTCTGGCGAGCCATCGTGCGGGTTTTGTTCTGGTCCTACGAACGAGGAACCTGGCAATACGATCTTGCCGTTGTGGGTATTGTTATTTTCGTTCTGTTCTCACCGCTTGTAATTCATTACACCGATCAGCCTACCGTCGGCCCGGCTCCGGCCTCGGCCCTTGTGCAATTGCAGGCCGTGACCCCCGGTCAAGTTTCGACATATCGCGTCGACGCGCGTCTCTTGGCCACCCCGACCCGGACTCCGGAACTGGAAAATGAACTCCACCAAACCGTGCAAAAAAATGTACACGATTTAAATCACGGTCGCTTTCAGATCCTGCACATCGAGCCCATTCATGGCGAAGGCGGCACAATTGCCTTCTATGACGTCTCCATACAACCCTGATCGCTTTCGATACAATTATTTTATTCGAACGAAGTTTCCTGCCCTGTGGCTCGCCTCTCTTGCCCTGATATAGCGCGAAGGGTCAGAGGCGAGGGTTTAGTCGCAAATCACTGACAACAAAATCGCCAGCCAGAGGATCCTGCTATTCCAAC
>DATAPT010000476.1:0-6359 GCA_036265065.1 Candidatus Acidiferrales bacterium
CCGATCTCCCAGTTGCTTCCACCACTGCGGTGTCCATCCCACGATGGAAAAAGAATCCACCGAAATTGTTTCGCCATACTCGTCGTGCGTGTGAATCATTCTGCGGCCAAACATGAAATGAGAATGTGCGCCGGCGCCGAGGCGGCGAAGGGTGATCCATTCCATCGCGCGGCGCAAGATTCCCGTCAGATTCAAGACGCCGAGCAGGATGAGCATGAAGCCGACCGATAATTCCATGCTCAGGCCGATGCGCGGCGGAATCGTGAGCTTGAATAAAATAATCGCGGAACCCACAACAAGAATCGTGAACGTGTGGCCCAATCCCCAGAGCGCGCCGATTATCGTGGCGTTCATCATGGTTCGTTCGCGGCTGACGATAGTGGTCACGGCCACGACGTGATCGGGGTCGGTAGCGTGGCGCATGCCTAGAAAAAATCCCAGCAGAATAATGGCGAGAGGCGTAATCATTGGCGGTGCCGGCACTCTAAATCTTGAACGGACAAATTCTCTCTAAACATGGCGCCTTCCGATTGGCAGCTTATGTATTTTGGCACGAACGTCGCAAACCGCGTAATCAGGTTATTCAGGCATGTTTTTGCGGTAGCTAATACTTTCTATGCTCGAAGGGAGGAAGGCCAAGCATGGTTCGACGTCCCGCATCCCACAACATTTTGTTGGCTAAGGTCATATCGGATGCGGAACGCGCCAGAAACCGAACCATGCAGCCATTGCACGAGAGCAGGCTTGCCGCGCCTTTCACGGCTGGCATGGCGTTCCATTCATCGTTCAGGGCGGCGCAGAATTCTTTCCAGCTCGAAAACTGATCCGCGAAAAATCCTACGCTTCCCATGTAATCGAATTCTTCCATCCATCCTGGACGGTCGGGCCGTTGCATTGCGGGCAAAAGTTTCGTGTGATTGATATAAGTCGGGCGGCCAGAAGAAAACACCTCCAAGCGAGAATCCATCTCGCGAAATGTCCAGCGTTCGCCGTGCGCCACGCGGCCAGAGGCCATGGAATCGAATACGATGGCATTGCTGCCCGCCGCCATTTCCACTCGCAACGATTGGCGAAGTGCGGATCCTTCGTGTGGAATAACGTGGTCGGGAAAATATTCGAGCGTGGCTCCTTCGCCCAAGCGAATTACGGTTTCCAGAATCGCAGGTTTTTCAAGGGTGCGATAAATTCGCGTGGCGGAAGGAGTGGTCAGGCAAACGTGAGTTGCCGCTTCCTGCTCAATTTCCGTGATGAGGTGATCGCCGCCCAAAACTCCGCCCGTGGGGTTGAGCATCATCAGGTAAGCGGCGCCATCCGCGAGAGTAAGCGGCGTCAGCGTCTGCAAGGGAAGCGAGAAGCGCGATTGCGCAAGAATCGTATTTGCGCCACGTCGCGCAAATCGCAAACGCAGAAATCCGTCGCGCCCCACACGATCGGGATTTCGCGCGCTTTGCGGATCACTGCTCAAAGAGAAGGGAGTGTCGAATCCAATCGATGAGCGTGTCAACTCCGGTACCGTTTTTGAGATTGGTGAAGACGTAAGGCCTCTCTCCGCGCATGCGCTTGGCATCGCGATCCATCACCGCCAGATCCGCGCCGACATAAGGCGCGAGATCTATCTTGTTAATCACCAGCATCCCGGACTTCATGATGCCCGGTCCGCCTTTGCGTGGAATTTTTTCGCCTTCGGCCACATCGATCACGTAAAACGTGGCGTCGACCAGTTCCGGGCTGAAGGTGGCCGCAAGATTGTCGCCTCCGCTTTCGATAAATAAAATATCGAGGTCAGGAAAACGGCGCATGAGCGCGCTCGATGCTTCTAGATTCACGGAAGCATCTTCACGGATCGCGGTGTGCGGGCAGCCGACGGTTTCAACGCCAACAATTCGTTCGGGCGGAAGGACACCGCGGCGCGTCAGGAATTCCGCGTCTTCGCGCGTGTAAATATCATTGGTGATCACCGCGAGTTGATACATGGATTTCAGGCGCGTGCGAAGCACTTCGACCAGCGCCGTTTTTCCGGAACCGACAGGGCCTCCGACGCCGATTTTAAGGGGTTTCGTTATCACGATCGAAAAAGCCTCGCATCGAGCAGCGCGTGTTGCATGCTCGCAATTTCCAGCGCGGGAGCGAACGACCACATGTCCGATTCATTTTTATTTTGCGCCTCTGCGGCAAGCGTCGCGATGAGCGGCTGCACATTCCAGAGGATGCGTTGTCCGGCAAGCTGGCCGAGCGACAGGAGCCGGAGCGCCGCGCCAACCAACGCCGCGCTTGTTGAATACAGGTAAGCGCTGGTCATGTCCAGCGCATCCCATTCGAGAACGCCGCCGATGATTCCAAAAACTACCGAGTGATGTCCCGGCGTGTTTTCTGTGTCGATGAATTTGCCAAATTCTTCCAGCAGCGGGTGGCGATGCAGGTGCGTCGCAACGCGCAGCGTTTGCCGGCCCATCTGGCGGCTGGCGTCGCGCAATTCGCTCGGCGTTTTCATGGCGTCGAGCATTTCGTCGAGCGACAAGCGGGAAGCGAGATTCGAAGTTGCTGCAGCTCGCCGCGCGCACAGCAAGGCAACCGCGTCGGTGGGAGCGGCGCAGCCCTCCAAATAGGCGCGTAGAAAATTTTCAACGCCAATTGCCTCGCTGACATCACCCGCTTGCACGCTGGCCTCGAGGCCGAACGAGTGCGCATAGGCTCCCGCTGGGAAAAGTCCGTCAGTAAATTGGAGAAGGCTGAGAAATTTATCCATGTGAATGCGATTGCGCGTTTGCAATGGGATCAAAAATAGCTTCCCGCCGTTCGCAACGTACCCCGAGGCGTTCCAGCAGGCGAACCATCGCTTTGTCGTCCGGCACCAGAAGCTTTCCTTCCACATGCGCGAGCGGAAAATGCAGGTTGCCGACTTCAAAAGCAATTTTCACGGCTTCCGCGCAATCCGCCGGCACAATTTCCAGAATGGCTTCCGGCGCAGCCTCGATCCGCAGATACCAGTCTGCCCCCACGTACAAAATCGCGCCCGGGGCTGGAGTTGTGCCAGTGGGGAGAGCGATACCGATCTTGCGCCCCAGAGCTGTGGTAAATCGTCCGCGCAACCAGCGGCGCTGCTCCCACGTAAAAATCAGCTTATCTTCTTGCTTGCCCGTCAAATCTTCCGGGTCCGCGCGAGCAGCAATGCGGTCGATGATGAGTGTGTTGCCCCACATCAGAAAAGAAAATAGCGCTGCGCCATGGGCAGCACCTGCGCGGCTTCGCACGTGAGCAGCACGCCGTCCGCGCGCACTTCATACGTGTCGGCATCGACCTCGATGCGCGGCAGAGCATCGTTGTTGACCATGTCTTTTTTGGTGAGACCCCGGCAATGGTTCACGGCGACCGTTTTTTTCTTCAGTCCAAGCTTGCCGGGCAATTCAGAATGCACAGCCGCCCTTGACAGAAATGTCAGCGAAGTCGAGTGCAGCGCGCCGCCGTAGCTTCCGTACATGGGCCTGTAAATCACGGGCTGCGGCGTGGGGATCGATGCATTAGCGTCGCCCATCGCGGCCCACGCAATCATGCCGCCCTTAACGATCATCTCGGGCTTCACACCAAAAAATGCAGGCTTCCACAGCACAAGATCGGCGAGCTTGCCGGTTTCCACCGAGCCAACTTCGTGCGAAATTCCATGCGCAATCGCGGGATTGATCGTGAACTTTGCAACGTAACGCCGCACGCGAACATTGTCGCTGCCGGATTTTTCCCCGGGCAGCGGGCCGCGTTGTTTTTTCATTTTGTCCGCGGTTTGCCAGGTGCGTGTGATGACTTCGCCGATGCGGCCCATGGCCTGTGAATCCGAGGACATCATACTGATCGCGCCAATGTCATGAAGAACATCTTCGGCTGCAATGGTTTCCGCGCGGATGCGCGATTCGGCGAAGGCCACGTCTTCCGGAATCGATGGGCTCAGGTGATGGCAGACCATAAGCATGTCGAGATGCTCGTTGAGCGTGTTCACCGTGAACGGCATTGTGGGATTCGTCGAAGAGGGCAGGCAATTCAGCTCGCCGCAAACTTTGATGATGTCCGGCGCGTGTCCGCCGCCGGCGCCTTCGGTATGATACGTGTGAATCGTGCGGCCCTTGAACGCGCGAATGGAATCCTGCACGTAGCCCGCTTCATTAATCGTGTCCGTGTGAATGGCAACTTGCACGTCGAACTCTTCCGCAACAGAAAGCGCGCGATCGATGGCCGCGGGAGTTGTGCCCCAGTCTTCGTGCAGCTTCAGGCCGATCGCGCCCGCTTCGATTTGCTCGCGCAGCGGTTCAGGCGAAGAAGAATTTCCTTTGCCCAAGAATCCGAGATTCATCGGGAAGCCATCGGCCGATTCCAACATGCGATGCATGTTCCAGATCCCGGGCGTGCACGTCGTCGCGTCCGTGCCGGTGGCGGGGCCCGTGCCGCCGCCGATCAGCGTCGTGAGTCCCCCGGAGAGCGCGGTTTCCACAAGTTGCGGGCAAATAAAATGGACGTGCGCATCGATGCCGCCGGCCGTCACAATTTTTCCTTCGCCCGCAATCACTTCCGTTCCCGCTCCGATGATCATGCCGGACGTTACGCCGTTCATGATGTCCGGATTGCCTGCTTTGCCAATTCCCACAATGCGCCCGTTGCGGATTCCGATATCAGCCTTGATGATGCCGCCGTGATCCACGATCACCGCATTGGTAATCACCAGATCCAGGACGCCGTCCGCGGAAGTCGCCGTCGATGATTGCCCCATGCCGTCGCGAATGACTTTGCCGCCGCCGAATTTCGCTTCTTCTCCGGGAGTCGTTAGATCTTTTTCAATTTCGATTAATAAATCTGTGTCGGCGAGGCGGACGCGGTCGCCCGTGGTTGGTCCGTAGAGGTCGGCATATTGGCGGCGCGGAATTTTCAGGCTCATGTTTTTGTTTTTCGCATTGTCAAAATCATCCGAGAACTTTCCGCTTCAGCGGATGCCATGCAGGTTCCTAAAAATCGTGATTAGAAGCGCGCTTGAGTGCTTCAGGCTTATTCGCTTCGTCCGCGGGCCCGTTCGTCAAACCGTTGAGCCCGTACACGTGTTTGGTGCCGCCGATTTCGACCAGCGTAATTTTTTTGGAATCGCCGGGCTCGAATCGCACCGCGGTTCCCGCGGGAATGTTTAGTCGCATGCCAAACGCAGCGGCTCGATCGAATTTGAGTTCGCGGTTTACTTCAAAAAAATGGAAATGGGAACCAACCTGAATGGGGCGGTCACCGGAGTTGGCAATTTCCAATTCGATTTCGCGGCGCCCCGCATTGGCGATCACGTCGCCCTCCGCCAGCAAATATTCACCGGGAATCATTTCGTTCCTTTCCTTTGTGGCATAGGCTTCAGCCTGTGCGGGCTTAGTACTTGCAGGGCCTAAACCCGCACAGGCTGAAGCCTATGCCACGGCTTACCGGATGGGGTGATGGACCGTCACTAATTTAGTGCCATCCGGAAAAGTTCCTTCCACCTGGACTTCATCCACCATTTCAGGCACGCCTTCCATCACGTCCTCGCGCTTCAAAATAGTGGCCCCGAATTCCATCAGGTCAGACACCGATCGTCCATCGCGAATGCCTTCGAGCAGATCGGCCGTAATCAATGCGACCGCTTCGGGATAATTCAGACGCAGACCACGAGCCCGCCGTTTGCGCGCCAGTTCGGCGGCCGCAGCGATCATGAGCTTTTCAATTTCTCGTGGCGTGAGATGCATGCTGCGTTTTTTGCCGCCCTTCCAATTTAGTGTGCGCCAATTCGCATTCTTGCCGAGGTGCTCGGGTGTTTCCGCGCTCGTGCGCCCCAGCGAATGATAGCGAAGCGGCCAGCGAATGGAAATGCAAAATCCGAATGCACAGCATTGCGCCCGGATCCCATCAAGACCATAATTCTTTGTTGTCGAATCATATAAATCTCAGGGCTGTGCCTCAGTCTCTCCAATGGTGTATGATTCGCCGGGCCAAAAATCCAACATGCTCCAATATCTTGAGCAGCAAAAAGAGCTGACCAGCAATCAGCGTAAAATTATTGCCGCCGCGGTGCTGGGCGACATGCTGGAATTCTTCGATTACTTCCTCATCGGCTACGTGGTGGCATTTATTGCGGGTCCCTGGAAGCTTACTTTCGGCCAATCTTCCGTAATTCTTTTATCTTGAGGGTTTGGCGCGATGTTCGGGGCCGTGTTTTACGGCTGGCTCGCGGATAAAATTGGTAGGCGCAAAGTTTTCCTCATGACGGTGATCAACTTTTCGATCGCCACCGGAATTCTGACGTTCACCCCGGACAATGCCTGGGCATTTCTCTCTGTTTTCCGTTTTCTTATCGGATTCTGCGTCGG
>DATAPT010000477.1:0-5486 GCA_036265065.1 Candidatus Acidiferrales bacterium
GGTTGAATCCTTTGACCAGGTAGTTCGAGAAGAAGGCCAGGAAACCGCGGTTACTTTGCTCGACCGCCTTCGCGGACGAGCGCAATCCCTGGGCATTTCCCTTCCTTTTACGGCAAATACTCCCTACCTCAACACCATTTCACCCGACAATCAGGCTATTTTTCCCGGCGATCAGGAAATCGAGCGCCGCATCAAGAGTTTGGTCCGCTGGAACGCGCTGGCCATGGTGGTCCGCGCAAACCGCGTCGATCACAGTATTGGCGGACACATTTCCACATTCGCCTCCGCCGCCACCTTGTACGAAGTAGGATTCAACCATTTTTTCCGCGGCCGCACCGAAGAGTTTGAAGGCGATACGGTTTATCTCCAGGGCCATGCTTCTCCAGGAATTTACTCCCGCGCATTTCTCGAAGGCCGCCTTTCCCAGAAACAACTTGAAAACTTCCGGCGCGAACTTCGCGAAGGCGGCGGGCTGTCTTCCTATCCCCACCCGTGGCTGATGCCCGATTTCTGGGAATTCCCGACAGTATCCATGGGCCTTAGCCCGCTGATGGCCATTTACCAGGCGCGATTTAACCGCTACCTGGAAGACCGCAGCCTGAAACCGCGCACCGACGCCAAAGTTTGGGCATTCCTCGGAGACGGCGAAACGGACGAGCCCGAGACTTTGGGCGCGATTACGCTGGCATCCCGCGAAAATCTGGACAACATCATTTTCGTCATTAACTGTAACCTGCAGCGCTTGGACGGGCCTGTACGCGGCAATGGAAAGATCGTGCAGGAACTGGAAGCGGCTTTCCGCGGCGCGGGATGGAATTGCCTCAAGGTTCTGTGGGGCAGCGATTGGGATCCTCTTTTCGAACGCGATCATGAAGGACTGCTCGCCAAGCGCCTCGGCGAAATGGTCGACGGCGAAATGCAGAAGCTTACCGTTGAGTCAGGCGCCTATGTCCGCCAGCAAGTGTTCGGCGGCGATCCTTCCCTGCTGAAGATGGTAGAGGACATGCCAGATGAGGCGCTGCGCACGCTGCGCCAGGGCGGCCATGATCCGCGCAAGGTGTATGCAGCTTACAAGGCGGCCTACGAGCATCGTGGATCTCCCACCGTAATTCTGGCTCGCACCATCAAGGGCTACGGCCTTGGCGAAAGCGGCGAAGGTCGCAACATCACGCACCAGCAGAAAAAGTTGAATGAAGAAGAATTGCGCGAGTTCCGCTCGCGCTTTGGGATTCCCGTAAGCGATGAGCAACTGGCGGAGACGCCGTTCTATCGCCCTGCGGAAGATAGCCGCGAAATTCAGTACATGCGCGCGCGCAGGCAGGCGCTGGGCGGGTATGTTCCCACGCGCAAAGTTCGTTCGAAACCCCTCGTTGCGGATCATGATGCTTTATTCAAGGAATTCCATTCCGGCAGTGACGGCCGCGAAGTTTCCACCACTATGGCGTTTGTCGGCATGCTGCGGCAAATGCTGCGCGATCCGGAAATCGGCAAAGTTGTAGTTCCTATCGTTCCGGATGAAGCGCGCACGTTCGGCATGGAATCGCTATTCAGGCAAGTGGGCATCTACAGCAGCCGCGGGCAGCTTTACGAGCCGGTCGACGTGCACACGCTGCTGTACTACAAGGAAGCGAAGGACGGGCAGATTCTGGAAGAAGGCATCACCGAAGCGGGCTCGATGGGATCGTTCATCGCGGCCGGTTCGGCCTATGCCACGCACGGAATCAACACGATTCCCTTCTTCATTTACTATTCGATGTTCGGCCTGCAGCGCATCAGCGACTTTATCTGGGCTGCGGCGGACATGCGTTGCCGTGGATTTATGTTGGGCGGCACAGCGGGGCGCACCACGCTTGCCGGCGAAGGATTACAGCATCAGGACGGCAACAGCCACATACTCGCGCTGCCCATCCCCACCATGCGCGCTTACGACCCGGCCTTTGCCTACGAAATTGCCGTGATCATTCAGGACGGCATTCGCCGCATGTACAAGGACGGCGAGAACATTTTTTATTACATCACTGTGATGAACGAAGCGTATCCGATGCCTCCCATGCCTGCCGGTGTGGAGGATGGAATCCTGAAAGGGATGTACAAATACCGCGCTTCGGAAAAGAAAACCAAGTTGCGGGCGCAACTTTTTGGCAGCGGCGCCATCTTACGGGAAGCGCTCAAGGCGCAGGAAATTTTGGCCGAGAAATATGGCGTGTCAGCGGATGTGTGGAGCGTCACGAGCTACAAAGCGCTCTATATGGACGGCATCGACACCGATCGCCGGAATCTACTGCACTCCGACGAAAAACCGCAAGTGCCCTACGTCACGCAGTGCCTGGCGAATACGGACGGCGTGCTGGTTGCGGCCTCCGATTACATTAAGGCTTTGCCGAGTCTGATCAGCCAGTGGACGCCCCGGCGGCTCGCTGTGCTCGGGACGGATGGATTTGGCCGCAGCGAAGGCCGTGAAGCGCTGCGCGATTTCTTTGAAGTGGACGCGCGATTTATCACGCTCACCACTTTGTATGAGTTGTTCCGCGAAGGGAAAATCGAGGGAGCGGTCATTCAAAAGGCGATCAAGGATATGGACATCAAACTTGATAAGCCAAATCCGCTTTTCTCATAAACAATATGGACGTCGCAACTCCTGTGCTGGCGCCGGAAAGATCGAGAAGGCCTGATCTTACGGTGGTTGCTGCGCTCATACTTCGCGATTCCAAGATCCTTGTTTGCCAGCGGCGCAGGGACGATACGCACAGCCTGCAATGGGAATTTCCGGGCGGAAAAATCGAAGCCGGAGAAACCCCAGAGCAGGCTTTGAACCGCGAGTTGCGCGAAGAGCTGGGAGTGGAATCGACAATTGGCCGTGAACTTTTCCGCGCGAGGCATAGCTATCGCGAGTCCGGCCCCGAACTGCAATTGATATTCTTTCAGGCCCACGTCGACCAATCCGCCGTCTTGCAAAACCTCGTATTTGAGGGTTTTGAGTGGGCTGAATCCTCCACCCTGACGAAATATGATTTTTTGCGCGCCGACAGAGAATTTGTAGCCTTGCTCGCTACGCAAGCCATCCCGCTCGATACGCCTTCGTAAGGCCTTTAGTAGCACAGGCACTCCTGCCTGTGCGGGTTTTGCTCGAGTTAACAAAAGCGCACAGGCAAGAGTGCCTGTGCTACTTCCCCCTACGCCACACTTCTGCCGCCATCCACGACCAGCACTTGTCCGGTAATGAAATCGGACTGAACTAGAAACAGCACGGCGTCATCGATATCTTTTGCTGTCCCGGTGCGACGCAATGGCGCCAGACGAACGAAACTTTCCGCAATTTCCGGCGCATCGCCGTCAAAGGAAATCGTTCCGGGAGCAATCGCATTCACGGTAATGTCGGGCGCGAGTGCTTTTGAAAGGCAGCGTGTGAGCATGATCACTCCTGCTTTCGATACGCAATAATGCGTGTAGGAAGGCCACGCCAGCAGGCCGCCGAGCGAAGCGAAGTTGATAATTCGCCCATGACCGCCGCGGCGCAGCATGGGAGCCGCCGCCTGGCAGCACAGAAACTGCGATTTTAAATTGGAGTCGAGCATGTTGTCCCACTGCTCTTCGGAAAGATCCTCAAATTTCACGGAAGAAAATGTAGCGGCGTTGTTCACAAGAATATCGAGGCGACCGAATTCTTTTTCGATGGTTGCGAACAATTGTTTGACGTCGGCGCTCTTCGCTACATTCGCCTGAATTGCGAGTGCGCGCCTCCCTAAGCCCTCAATTTGTGCGACGACTTCCGCCGCCTCGCTTTCGGAGGTGCGATAATTGACGATAACGTCCGCCCCCTCAGCGGCGAGCCGCAATGCAATGCTTCGACCGATGCGTTTTGCTGCGCCCGTTACCAGCGCTACTTTTTTCTCAAGAATTTTTTCGGACACGGAAATGTTCTCCTCTGCTTTTACAAGAGATATCGTATCGCATCGCCTCTCGTTTCTTGATGGCCTTTAGTAGCACAGGCACTCCTGCCTGTGCGGATTTTGCTCAACTTAACAAGAGCGCACAGGCAAGAGCGCCTGTGCTACACGACTTTTTCTGCAGCCCGCGAATCCTGTCCCACTAAAACGAACGGTGTACCGTTTGGAGGCTGGTGGAAAAATGGATATGATGTGGCGGCTCAGGCCAAACCGACACGCGAGGTCAAAACGATGGCAACAATACGCAAGGATAACGTTACGCTGCAAGTGGCTGATGGAACGTCGATGAACGCCTACGTCGCGTCACCGGAAGACGGCACGAAGGCCCCAGGACTGATTGTTTTTCAGGAAGCGTTCGGAGTGAATGCGCATATCCGCGACGTTACAGAGCGCTTTGCTAGGGAAGGTTACGTCGCGATTGCGCCGGAACTGTTTCACCGCACTGCGCCGGGATTCGACGGCGCGTATGATAATTTTCCGGCGGTCATGCCGCACATGCAGGCGCTCACGCCGGATGGAACGATCGCGGATGCCCGCGCGGCCTTTGACTGGCTGCAGAGCAATCCGCAAGTCACTCCGAATGCGACCGCATGCGTCGGTTATTGCATGGGCGGACGCGCTTCTTTTCTGGCTAATTCGGGGATGCCGCTCAAAGCCGCTATTTCCTACTATGGCGGAGGGCTTGTGCCAACTCTCTTGCCGAGGGCTGCCACGCAGAACGGACCGATCCTCTTCTTCTGGGGTTCGCTCGACCAACACATTCCGAAGGATCACGTGCGCCAAGTGGTCGACACCATGCAGGAATTTAACAAAACATTCGTCAACGTGGAATTTTCTGACGCGAATCACGCATTCTTCTGCGATGCGCGTCCCGCGTACAAGGAAACCGCGGCGAAGCAGGCATGGGTTTTGACGTTGCAGTTTTTGAAAACGTACGTGGGGTGAGGGGAAAATCGGTGACTGGTGAATGGTGACTAGTGACTGGTGATTCGTAATTCGTGAGCACGTGCTCGTGCAGCAAGCAAAAGATTGTGGGATGGGAAATGTATCTTGAGGAAATTTATCGGGATACGCTTTTCACTAGTCACTGGTCACCAGTCACCAGTCACTTGCCACTAGCTAACACCAGGAGCTGACCACCATGGACCAACGAATGCTCGACACGCTGACGATCAAGGAAGTGGTCGAAAACTGGGCAGTGTTTCGGGACTCGGGAGATTGGGAACGATTTCGCAGCGTGTGGCATGAAGAAGGCGTGATGATGGCGACGTGGTTCCAAGGCCCTTTCGAGGAATTTATCCGTGTGAACAAAGAGGGGTGGAACAAAGGCGTCAGCATTCTCCATTTGCTCGGAGGAACTTCGGTTGAAATTGCTGGCGTCCGGGCAATTGCACAAACAAAGATGACCATTTCGCAGCGCGCTCCCGTGCACGACGTAATGGTGGACGTGCTTTGCACTGGGCGTTTCTACGATTTTTTTGAAAAGCGCAATGATCGCTGGGCCATTGTCTTGCGTCGGCTATTCTATGAAAAAGATCG
>DATAPT010000478.1:0-2700 GCA_036265065.1 Candidatus Acidiferrales bacterium
GGCAGAGTCCTGGGATTCGGGGAATCTCTACTGGGGCCGTCTGGCGGATGAGATGGGGTATTCGCCCATGATGCTCAATATTCTCGTTCCGGAATTGACGAGGCGCATGGTGGAGCAAACCTTCGCTTCACATCTGGAGGATTGGTCAGCTGTTTTGCGTGCGATGCGGGTAACCGGCGAAGAATTCCGTCAAGGAAAAATCGCGTCCTTGGCCAAAAAGAGTCCTTCGGCGGGACTTTAAGGAAAAAGGAAGCCATCGCCTGAAATAAATAAAGGCGGAACTGGATTCGGAAAAACCAAGGAAATATTTCGAGGGAATTATGTCAAAACGTTATGGATTTGCGATCTTGATATTTTTGACTTTCCTTTCTATTGGCGTGGTCTGGCTCTCCGCCCAGGACCAGAACCAGGATCAGAATAACAATGGGGAAGGAAGCGTCATCCGCGTTGTCGTATCGATGGTGCAGTTAAACGTGGCCGTAACCGATGAAAAAGGGAATTACGTCACCACGCTGCGCCCCTCCGATTTCACCGTGACTGAGGACAATATTCCTCAAAAAATGGCTTCGTTTGAGGAGGGAAATGCGGCGCCCCAAACGATCCTTAACGCCACGCAGGATCCGAGCCATCCGCAGGCGCCCGACAATTCCCCGGCAGGCGATTCGCACGCCAATGGCGTCATTCGGAGCGGAAATCAGTCGGATTCTCTGGATGCCATCGCATCTTCCGTAAGCGGGTCCAATGTTTTCATCCTGTTTGACACCAGCAATTATATGTTTCACGGACGAGGTTTCGTTTTTGCTCAGGACTCTATTGCGGAATTTGTGAGGTCGCTCGACCACCCATACCAGGTGGCATTTTATTCTTACAGCCGCAACTTTTATCGCGCTGCTTCGCTCACCTCAGACCGTTCCCAGGTCATCCGCGGCGTGCGCGAAACGACCAACGGCGATGACTCCGCGCTCTATAACGCATTGCTAATGACGCTGAAAGATGCCGCTCAGCATACCGGCAGAAAAGTCGTGGTCGTCTTTTCCAATGGCCCGGATAATTCCAGCATGGTTTCTCCCGAAGATGTGGATGAACTGGCGCAGTCCGAGGGTATCCCGATTTACATTATCAGCACGCGAGAGGCGCAACTGAATGCAGCCTCCGCCGCCGTTTTTGCGCGCATGACGGCCAGCACGGGCGGAGAAGCCTACTTTGCCAAGAGTTGGAAAGATCAGCGCGATGCTTTCAGCTCGATTCGCGAGGATCTGGCCCACCTATACTTTATGAGTTATTATCCACAGCCTAACCCTAATCGGGGCTGGCGCGCTATTTCCGTGAAACTCGCCAATCCAAAATATAAGAAATATCGCATCCGCACGCGCAGCGGCTACCGCCCCATTCCCGCTCGCATCAACACGGAAAATGTGTCACCAGAACAATAGTTTTTTTGTTTTTCCAGCTGCCGCGCAAGCCTATTCCGGTTACGCAATACATAATTGCCCCGAGAGTTGCTCGCTTTGCCTACTGTACTTCCGTCCAGTAGTAATTTCCCATGCATGTACTTAAGCTGTCTGTGATTAGCGAATTGCATTGGGTGCCGGCCGTTATTATCCGCGCAGGGAAGAGAACTCTTCATGGACAGAAGAAAAACGCCAATCTTGCCAAATCGTGGAACCGCCCCGGATGGATCAAAGGCGGAAAGAAGGAAAAGTTTCCGCTTTCCAGTCGCGGTGCCCATTGAAGCAAGTTGGCGCAATTCAGAAGGTATTCCTGTTTTGGTTCAGGCCGTCGCGAAACAAGTGAACGCGAACGGCGGTTATCTGGAAATGTCCATTCATCCCAGTGTCGGCAGCAGAATTATGCTCACCAATTTTCTTTCCGCCGAATCCGCGGAAGCCCGCGTGCTCGCCACGCCGAGTTCAAGAGAAGGCGTTTCCAACGGCATTGTCGTGGAGCTGATTTCTCCAAGCGATAGCTTCTGGGGCGTGAACCTGCAGGTCAAGAAAACGAGCGTCGAGCTCCAAAAACTTGAAAAGGCGCTTCAAGCCGAAGGCATCGATTTCCGTTTGCTGAATGAATTTCGCGATACGGTCGATTCCATTCGCACCACTTCGCTTGCGGTTCAGCAATTGAGGGAATTACAATTGAAGGGACGCGACGAAAGCGAAATTACGACGTTGCTGGTGTCCGAGCGCATTCGCCGCGCCACAAATCTTTGCCATGAATTAATCGCCGATCTGGACGCTGGCCATATGTCTCATGGAATCAAGGGAGTGGACGAGCTCTACGAATCCCTTGAACAAGCCTGTGACCGTCTAAGGCATCTGCTGAAGAGCCGTCATCCGGATCGCTACTTAACCACCCGAACTTAATCGCTGATTCGAGCCGCATCGAAATACCGAAAGCCTAAAAGCGAAATATGACCCCTGTGGTCACCCTTACGTTGTGTTGTACACCGCCAAAATAGTGCGTGACCACATCATCGACCTGCACCATCCTCCAGGTCAATAGCGGCGCAATGTGCCTGTCGAGCCCGCCGCCCAGCGCCGCCGCGTAGGAAGAGCTGGTAAATCCATTGTCATGAATACTTCCGTACCCCGCCATGGCATGGACAAAGGGAGAATACTTTCCGGGAAGTGAAATTTCGGGGCCGACCATTACATGAAATGTCCTCCCATCTGCCTGATTCGGAAAGACAAAATGGCCATC
>DATAPT010000479.1:0-3533 GCA_036265065.1 Candidatus Acidiferrales bacterium
AGCGAACGGCGAAGAGTCTCTTAACCGGATGTCTCACTCAAGGGGACAACCCCAAATCTCTCTTCGATTTAACTATATGAAAACAAAGAAAAGTAGATTCCTCGCTTCGTTCGGAATGACAGAAATGGCGGGTTTTCCGCAGCCTGTTTAGCCTGCTTGCCCAGTAAATGCCGGCGCTATTCGTAAAACTGCGGCGATTTTTTCAGCTTTGCATTGCCTGCAAAATCATGCTGAATCCACAGCTGCGAATTTGTTTTCTTCAGAAAGGCGTCAACCTCTTTGCGGCTGGCGCGAGTTTGGTCCGGGCTGAAATCGAAGGTCGGAGTCCGGTCCAGAGTTTTCTCCGCGGGATAATGGTACAGATCCCCGGACAAAACTACGCCGCCAGTCTTGGCCAGCTTCACGTAAAGAACCTGATGGCCTTGCGTGTGGCCCGGCGCGGACTTGATGATGACCTTGCCGTCGCCGAACACATCGTATTCACTATCCTTGAGGATGATCGTCTTGCTGTCCTTCAATCCTGAAAATGTAGCAGGCCACAGCGAGCCGTAGGCCTTCGCGCCGCCAAACATCACGTCATGCTCCAATTGCGGCACAAGCCAAGTAGCGCTCGCGAATTCGCTGGCGTTGCCGGTGTGGTCGTAGTGGTAGTGCGACAGCGCGAGGTAGTCGATATCGGCAGGGGCGTATCCGATTTCCTTCAGCTGATCGCGTAGATTCTTGTCCAGGTCTGCTTCGCGCGACGATCCGTCCGGCAGAGTTACATGCTGCGTGATCATCTTGCCGGTCGGCTTCCATGAATCGTCAGGAATCGCGCCTGTGTCCCAAATCAGATTTCCTTTGGGATGCGCGATCAGAAAACAGGCCATGGACATATCGCTGGTCGTGACATCTTCATTCTTTAAATTAAAACGTCCCATGTCCGCATTGTGCAGCACGCCGCAATCGAAAACGTAAAGTCGCACGGTGCCGGGAGCTTTTGGCTTTTGATGGACGGGCGGCACGGATTGAGCCGCGACGATTGCGTGAGCAGAAATTAAAATTGCCGCAATCGTGGCAGCAAGAAATAATCGCATCATCGTGGATTTCATAAGGCTCATCATGCGAAACCTCGCTCTCTTACAGGCTGTTTACATTCCTGGCTTGAGATTTGACCGGCATTGTATACCTCCTTTCTCTCGATTGGCAGAAAGGAATGGCAGTCCAAACGACTTTGTGGCCCGGCGCCACAAAGCCGACGCACTCGCAAAGCACAAGTCGGACGGTGTAGACTTCCAGAGCGATAACTATTAGGGAGATAACGGTTTGGCGAACACGGCAAAGATAAAATCCATACTTTTATTCTTTGGAATTTTCCTGCTGTCGCTTGGATTGGTTTCCACATCGACAGCCAAGGCCCCCGGCCATCTTTACGTTTTCCAGTACGAAAATGTCCTTGGCACATCTCTCGAACTTAAAGTTGTAGTCATGTCCGAGGCCCAATCGGAAAAAGCGGAACAAGCCACGCTGGCCGAGATCGATCGCGAGGCGCACATCCTCAGTTCCTGGGATCCGCAAAGCGAATTCAGCAATTGGTTTCGCACCAAAGATCAGCCCGTCCATGTTTCGCCAGAATTATTTGAAGTTTTTAGTTTGTTTGACAAATGGCGCGAAAGAACCGGCGGCGCTCTCGATCCTTCCGCCGAGGCCATCACACGAGTCTGGAAACATGCCGCCGCAGAGAAGCGCGTTTCTACTCAGGCAGAATTGGACGCTGCGGTAGCGAGCGTTCACAGAGTTCATTGGACGCTCGATCCCGTAAATCACACGGCTTCGCATACGAGCGACACGCCACTCGCGCTCAACTCTTTTGTGAAAAGTTACATTGCGGGACGCGCCGCGGATGCAGCCCTGAAAGTTTCTGGCGCACAGGGCATGGTCATCAACATCGGCGGAGATTTACTTGTCCGTGGCGACTGGCAGGAACCCGTCGACATTTCCGATCCGAAATCGGACGCGGAAAATGCAACGCCGATCGCGCGCCTCATCGTTCGTGATCGCGCGGTAGCCACAAGCGGAGACTACCGTCGCGGCGTTGAGATTGGCGGCCGGCACTATTCGCATATCGTCGATCCGCGCACCGGAATGCCAGTGGACCAGGTCATCAGCTCCACGGTCATCGCGCAGTCTCCCGCAATTGCCGGCGCGCTGGCCACGGCTTTTTCCGTGCTCACGCCGGAGGAAAGTGCGCGCGTAGCGGCTACCGTGCCGGGCGTGGAATATCTGCTAGTCAATAAAGATGGAAAGAGAATCGTGAGCGCCGGTTGGAGTTCGTATGAAGCTGCACCAGCCCCACGCGTGGCGATGCGTGCGCCTGCGGCCACTTACCAGACGATTTCCGCGCAATCCGGCGGCGCCCAATGGGATCCTAAATTTGAATTGACGGTTTCCATCGAGCTGAGTGTGATTGATGATTACCGCTTCCACAGGCCTTATGTCGCCGTATGGATTGAGAATGAAAACCATGCCCCCGTGCGCACGATTTCCCTATGGTTCAGGAAGTATAAATATCTGGAAGAACTGCGCGCATGGAGCCGTGTTGAAAGTGCGCGTTCCACGAGCGAAGACACACACGTCCTGAACTCCGTTTCCAGCGCAACTCGCCCTCCCGGAAAATATACGTTTAAATGGGATGGCAGGGATGATTTCGGTAACCCTGTTAAGGCGGGCAAATACAACGTAATGATCGAAGCGGTGCGTGAGCACGGCTCCTATCAATTGCTGCATCAAGAGATGGATTTTAACGGTTCGCCCAAGCAGTTTCAGCTTCCGGGCGGGATAGAGATTGCGTCGGCCACCATTGATTACCACAAAATTGCCCAATAGCACCGGCGGAAACCCATCCGGTTCTCCGCGCCCATCATCCATTGACCCACGTTATTTGCACTGGAAGCGCCGCTTCGCGCATCTCGCGCGCTGGCTGCACACGTATCTGTCCATGCTCAGCTTCGCAATCCTTTTGTTTTTCGCGGTCACGGGGCTCACCCTGAATCACGCGGAGTGGTTTGACAGTCATGCGCGCCCCGCGATGTTCCATGGCACGTTGAATAAAGCGTGGGTGAATGCGCCCAACCAGGACGGCGTGGCGAAAGACGACCTCGTAAAATATTTTCGCCAAACACATCGGACGAAAGGTGCTGTGTCCGATCTTCATGTGGACGGGGATCAATGCGAGATTGTGTTCAAAGGGCCCGGCTACGAGGTGGACGCGACCATCGACCGCGCAACAGGGAATTATGATTTATCGATCAGCCCATTCAGCCTGGTCGCCTTGCTCAACGACCTGCACAAGGGGCGGGACGCCGGGAAGATTTGGTCGAGCGTAATTGATTTTTCAGCCGTGCTCATGACGCTCGTTTCTCTCACCGGCTTGACTCTGATTTTCTTTCTAAACAAGCGGCGTATTTCGGGTTTGCTGCTGGTCATGATAGGCGCGTTCCTCTGCTGGCTGATTTATTCTCTTTGGGTATCCTGATTAAAACTTGGTTTTTCCT
>DATAPT010000480.1:0-3531 GCA_036265065.1 Candidatus Acidiferrales bacterium
GACTCTTTAGCCCCTGTGAACAATCGAGATGTCTCCCGTCCATCTATGAGACAGTTTCCAGTTACTTAATGGCGATTGGATTCACGGGAGATCCAACTGCTTTTGTGATTGGCAGCGGCGGCGCGCAGAAAAAGAATTCGTACACATGATCCTGCGCGCAATCGGCGGCCAAATCTTTCAAATAAAAAATTTCGCCCATGCTGATGCCGATCATGGGGATCACCACCCAGTGCCACGGCTGGCTCGCGACGGTCGTCTCATTGGGGCGGACTTCGCAGCCCCATGTATCCGCGCAGATCGCGGCCATATCCGTGCTCCGAATCCAGTCAGCGGTTTCAAAACGCAGGCCGGGAGCATCGCCGCCCGCGTAGCCGCCCCACTTCCCTTCCTTCAGGCAGCGCTCCATGTGACCCGTGCGAAAAATTACAAAATCGCCCTTGCGAATTTCCACGCCTTGCGACTTTGCGCAGCTCTCAAGATCGGCAATGCTGATACCGTAGCCGTCTTCGAGCGAATCGACTCCCTTGTGCCGCGCAATATCCAAAAGCACGCCGCGGCCCACCATTTTATCTTTCACCTTCTCGATGCCATTCTTCGCCGCGCCGTTGGAATCAACAAGCCGCGCGTCGTAGCCGTTCCACATTTTTTCGCCGCTGAATACATGGCCCAGCGCGTCCCACTGCGTGCCGCACTGCAGCGGCATGGAAACCATGTCATCGGCGTAGCGAATCTTGATGGATTCCTGCCGCCCAGCTACAGCGTCAGTCCCGGTCGCGAGCATCGTGTGAATGGGATTGAAGCGATTGCCCCACAAGCCGTTCTGCGGTCCATTGCTGTCATAGTTCAGCGCCAGCGAAAACACTTTCCCTTTGCGGATCAGGCCTGCAGCCTTGACGATGTCTTGCGCGGAAATATTGTTCAGCGTTCCGATTTCGTCGTCCGCGCCCCAGCGTCCCCAATTCTTCAATTGCTCCGACTTCGCTTGAATATCCTGGAGCGTAACTTTGTCCTTCGTATCTGCCATAAGCCTCAACCTTCTATAGTTAAAGTTAAAATTGCAGCACAAATTTATAGATTATAATCACACGGAATACCACTTCTTTGCTGTATTTCCTTCATTTTACGAAAATTTATCATCAACTTTTTGGCTGGAAGGCCCGTTCTGCTAGAGTTTAACTTCACGTTTATTTTGCTTAAACAATGGGAAGGGGAAACATGGACTCCAAACCGGTGGGCATGATTGGACTCGGGATCATGGGATCGGCGATGTCAGCCAATCTCATTCGGGCGGGTTTCAAAGTTGTCGGCTATGACGTTGTCTCGCGAGCACTGCAGGCGCATCGAAAAGTCGGTGGAGCAGTCGCGCACAACTGCCAGGAAGTGGCAACAAAGTGCGACATTCTTGTGACTTCGCTGCCGTCTTCCGACGCGCTGCTCGAAACCGCCGCGCAACTTGCCAAATCATCGCGCAAGAACCAAATCGTCGTCGAGACCAGCACGCTGCCCATCCCGGTGAAAGAGGAGGCACGAGAAATCCTCGCGTCGCGCGGAACGATTTTGCTGGATTGCACGCTCAGCGGCACAGGCGCGCAAGCGCGCGTGAAAGACCTGATCGTGTATGCCAGCGGAGACCGCAAGGCATGCGATCTCGTGGCTCCGGTGATGCAGGGTTTTGCGCGAGCGCAATATTACGTGGGCGCGTTCGGCGCCGGCAGCAAAATGAAATTTGTCGCTAATCTCCTAGTGGCGATTCACAACGTCGCCGCCGCGGAAGCCATGGTGCTGGCCATGAAGTCAGGCCTCGATCCGGAATTGGTTTTAAAAGTGGTGGCGGACGGCGCGGGCGGTTCGCGCATGCTTCAGGTGCGCGGCCCCATGATGGTAAAAGGAGATTATTCCGATGCCACGATGAAAGTGCAGACCTGGCAAAAAGATATGACCATCATCGGCGACTATGCGCGAAAAATCGATTGTCCCACGCCGCTGCTTTCAGCCAGCGCGTCTATTTACACGGCAGCGATGGCCATGGGTCTGGGCGCGGAAGATACGGGAGCGGTTTGCGCGGTGCTCGAGCGGATGGCCAATAACCCGCGCGGGACGCGCGGCAAAAAATAGCGGGGCAATCTCGATTGGCAGAATGGAAAACCCCCGCCTCTTAAGAGGCGGGCGAAAAAAGCTGCTGTAGCCCGCGTCTTCAGACGCGGAGGTTTAGATTACGTGCTGGCACTACGTGCGTGAACTTTCGAGGTCCTGCTCAATCTTCTCCAGCGACTTGCCTTTCGTCTCCCTGCCAATAAAAATATACGCCAGACCAGCGATGGCAAACCACGCCGCCAGATAAGAGAACGCCGGGAACAAGGCATCTACCGATGCCTTCGGCGTAATAATGTTCGAAGAGCCCACAATCAGCGCCAGCCCCAGCGGCCCAATCACTTTACCCAGACCGCCAAATCCGTAAGCCGAGCCCATCCCGGTGGTACGCAACGCAACCGGCCACACTTCAGACGCATAGGGGCCCACGATCGCAAAACCTCCATCGGCAAACGCGTTATTCACGATCAGGATGAGCCAGAATACGGAGAACGTCCCCACAGAGGCACTGTGATAAACCGCAGCCAGAACAGTGAGAATAGCCGCGCCAAAACTGGCAATCGCTCCAGCGCCCTTACGTCCAATGGCATCAGATAGATAGGACAATCCCAGGCGCCCAAACAGGCCCGCAAAATTGACAAAGATCAAGAGAAATGACGCTCGGGCCGGGGTAACGCCCAAAAGCTGCACCATGAGCGTGGGAACCCACAGGGTGAGCCCGTAATAGCCGGTCTGCGCTCCCAAATTCGTGATCCAGGAAACAGCCAGGCTACGCGGATATTTGAAAATATCGGACAGCTTGGACATGGGCTGCTTCGTTCCCTCAGGCGCGCCCATAGGAAGCTTTTCCGGATCCATTTCCAGAGCCCAGGCCAGGGACTTTCGAGCTTCGTCCATGCGGCCCATCTGAATTAGCCAGCGGGGCGATTCCGGCACCCACGCCCGGATCAATAGCGTCAGAAGCCCGGGAACCATTCCAATAGCAAAGAGGCCTCTCCAACCCACATACGGCGTGGCGTATGCGCCCAGCGCTGCCCCCATGAGCACGCCGATGGGCACGGCTGCCGTAACGAGGCCACCGACCATGCCCCGCTTCGAAGCCGGGACGAATTCCTGGACCAGGGGTAAATCAACGCAATACAAGCCGCCGACGCCGAATCCGATCAGAAAGCGGA
Organism: Candidatus Acidiferrales bacterium; assembly: GCA_036265065.1. Taxonomy (GTDB): domain Bacteria; phylum Acidobacteriota; class Terriglobia; order Acidiferrales; family UBA7541; genus Palsa-360. The sequence goes on from DATAPT010000480.1 coordinate 3,267, forward strand.
AAACGGAGAGGAAAATCCATGCATTGTCAGGCGTAAAAGTCAGAATGCCGGTGGCAATTGAAAAATTGATCACCGTCATGAGGAAAACTTTGCGGCGGCCAATCTTGTCCGCGAGCCAGCCATAAAACACGGCGCCGAACATCGCTCCAAACCCTGAAGATAATAGGATTACGGATGATTCACCGAAAGTAAGCTTCCAGGGACCGGCGATGAACGCGACTACGTAGCCGATGAGGAAATAATCGAAGAATTCCAGCATGTCGCC
>DATAPT010000481.1:0-9788 GCA_036265065.1 Candidatus Acidiferrales bacterium
CCGAGACAAGGGAGTACGTGCAAATCGTGATTCGTAACTCGGACGCATATCGCTCAATTTATAACCCTTACTCTTCTGGAGATCGCGAGCAGACGCGCCTCTCAACAACGGGCACGATAAAAAACGTGGCAGCCCGTCCCGACGCCCAACCCCAAGACCCGGGAGTGACCCGATGAGCGCAGGCGAACCATCAAGCTCGCGCGCGGGACACGCCGCAGCCCTGATTCAAAAAACGCTGTCCGCCAAGGCTGAGCGCTTCACCGAATCCGTGATCCGCGAAATGACGCGGCTTGCTTTTAAGCATGACGCCGTGAATATGGCGCAGGGATTTCCGGATTTTTCCGCGTCCGCGGAAGTGAAAGAAGCGGCCCGCCAGGCGATTTCCGACGACATCAATCAATACGCAATTACCTGGGGCGCCAAGGAACTGCGCGACGCCATTGCGCGAAAATTTGAGCGCACGCAGGGCATCAGCGTTGACCCGGAACGCGAAATCACCGTAACCTGCGGCTCTACCGAAGCGATGATGGCCACGATGATGGGCATCATTAATCCCGGCGACGAAGTGGTAATTTTTGAGCCGCATTATGAAAATTACGGCCCCGACGCGATTCTCTCGGGAGCCACTCCGCGCTTCGTGCAGCTGCAGCCGCCGGACTGGAATTTTGACCGCGATGAACTGAAGCGCGCTTTCGGCCCAAAAACAAAAGCCATCATTCTGAATACGCCGAACAATCCCACGGGCAAAGTGTTCACGCGCGAAGAACTGGAATTCATTCGCGACCTTTGCCTGCAGTGGAATACGTACGCCGTCACCGATGAAATTTACGAACACATTATTTACGACGGCACGAAGCACATCTCCATGGCCTCGCTCGACGGCATGCGCGACCGCACCATCACGATTAATGGAATGTCAAAAACATACAGCGTGACGGGTTGGCGCGTGGGCTGGGCGATTGCTCCGCCGGAAGCCTCCGTTCCCATCCGCAAAGTGCATGACTTTTTGACGGTCGGCGCAGCAGCTCCCCTGCAGCAGGCGGGCGCCGTCGCGCTGGAATTGCCGAACAGCTACTATGAGAAGCTTGCGGAAATGTATCGCGTGAAGCGCGAACGCATGCTGGCCATTCTGGCCGACGCCGGATTCCGCTGCTTCAAGCCTTTTGGCGCGTATTACATCATGACCGATATTTCAGGGTTCGGTTTTCCTGACGACATGGCTTTCTCCAGGTACCTCGTGGAGAAAATCGGAATCGCCGTCGTGCCAGGCTCCAGTTTTTACGATGATCCCAAGATGGGCGCGCGCCAGGTCCGATTTACATTTTGCAAAAAAGAATCGACACTCGCAGCCTGCGCGGAAAAGCTCGCAAAATTGCGCGCCACCTAGCCCGCATTTCTCACGGGATTGGATGTTTGCCGGGACCGCCAATCTCCTGATTGGCGCGTGGCAATCCGCCAATCAGGAGATTCGCGGTCCCGGGTTTGCCCCAACGTATTTCCTGCCTACTGTGCTTTCTGATTTTAAAGCTATCCCCGTTGGCTCAGCTTGTTTTCCCGCACCGTTTGAGCAGGGAGGCGGCGAGGTCCCGGTCTTATTGTGAGAAGATCAGGCTAGGCGGAATTGGCAGCCGTTGTACTTGCAGGGTCAACCGGAATGTTGTACGGAATACTGACGATGATTTCCGTTCCCTCATGATGCGATCCGATTTTCAATTCGCCCGATTGCTCTCTCACTCTTTCTTTCATGCTGAGCAGCCCAACTCCGGCCTGCGCCTGGTTCGTATGAAGGGCCGTTAACAGTTCACTTGGAATTCCTTTGCCATCGTCCTTCACTCGCAGGGTCACATTTTTCGAGTCAATCCGCACATGGACTTCCACTGACCTGCTCCTGGAATGCCGGTGAATATTGTTCAGCGCTTCCTGCAGAACGCGGTATAGCGTGATTTCCAGGTTTCGCGGCAGCCGGATTTCAGGTTGCTCAATTTCGGCGGATACGACTAACCCGGTCCGTTGCGCGAACCCATCGATCAACCATTTGGCTGCGGATGAAAATCCGATTTCGTCCAACAGGGGAGGATGAAATAAATAGGAAATCGTGCGCGTCTGGGATATGGCCTCATCGAGCAGTGCGGCAAGGTCTGCGGCTTGCGCCTCCGCAGGCACGCCGCGGGAGGGCTCCGTCGCAAGCATCTTGGCGGCGGCCAGCGTCTGGCCAACCCCGTCATGCAATTCCCGCGCAAATCTTCTGCGCTCCTCATCCTGCACGCGCATGAGCTGCATGCTTAGTTTGCGCAATTGATTTTCCGCTTCGCTGCGTTCCTTGACCTCGGAATTCAGCAAATAATAGTGTAGCCAGAACATAAAGGCGGAGAGCAGGAAGGAGCCTGTAAGAACCGCAAGGACAGCAGTAAACAGAACTTTGGAAAGGCGCGACCTCCGGCTCAAGAGGGTTTCTTCATTCTGCTTCATTTGTTGGGCAATCCGCGCGGTATCAAAAGCTGCTCTGGCAACTTGCGAAGTGAGTTTCAATTCCAATGCGGGAGTCGTCAGATTTTGCCGCCTGAATTCAACAGACTGTTGGGAGGGATCTATGCGTTGTTTCGCGTTTGCTTCCAGACGCTCGCAAAGCTCTTGCTGCTCGCTGTTGTCGCTGGTCATTGCGCGAAGTCTCGTCAGCGCGGGACCCACGCGGTTGATGGTATCCGAAAAATCCTTAAGACCTTCGGCCGTAGCGGATTCTACGTAACTCACGCGTGCGCGGCCAACTTCGGTCAGTGTAGATTCCACATCGCCGACGGCGACTTCCACCTCGTACGTGTGCCGGACCATTTCTTGCGCGTCATAGAGACGAAAAATTACAAAGCCTGCCGCGATCCCGCTCATGCATAGCAGGAGCAAAGCGAGCACAAAGGCTATCTTTGACTTCTGCTTGGACGACATCTCAATGCTCCAAATCAAGAATGAAGCGAGTAAATTTTATCTCATTCGGCCCTGTATACGAATCCCGACAGTCAGGATGAAGCTCTTCAAATTTTATCGTGAAACAAGCAATGGATTATAAAAAGTCCGATTTCATATGTCGCAAAGCGCCAACACATCTATTCTCTGACGAGCCGAATCAAATTCGAGACGCTGGCTATGCACAACCCGCTAAAACACAAGTTTTGCCAAAAAGTTGCGCCCTATTCAATTTGTTAATTATAAGATACTGAAAGAAAATCGGGCGTCCTGCGGCTGGTTCAGCCAATGCGACCCGCCAATATCCGGCTTTCCGGTAGTAATGAACCTGCAACCAATCTGAAACACCTTCTTGCCTCCCACCTTACACCTGCATAAGCTGTGAAGGCACTGATAATGGTACGACAATCTTAATTGAGTTTTAGGAAGGTGCCATGCAAACAAACAATGATCCCCAGCGCGGTTCGTCACAGCTCCCCGGCGTTTCCACTTCGATGGGACGCTCTTCCTCACACCTTAGCTCAGGATTGCGCATCAAAGGTGAAATTTCCGGAAATGAAGACCTCAAGCTGGATGGCAATGTGGATGGGCTTGTCTCCATTGGCGGTTTTCGGCTTACGCTTGGATCCACAGCGCGATTGAACGGTGACATTGTCGCCCGCGAGGCCGTCATCTCCGGCGAAGTTCACGGCGACATCAGCGCGTTTGACCGCATTGAAGTGACGAAAAGCGCTTCCATCGTCGGCGACCTGAGCACCACCAAGATATTGATCGAGGAAGGCGCCTACTTTAAAGGCGGTATTGAAATTGGCAAACAAAACTCGCAAATAGGCACCGATCTGGATAATTTATTAAAAGGTTCGAACAAGGAAAAGTAAGTGTACAACTGAGAGACCGCATTGACTCCCCGTCAAGCTTCTCTCTTGAACCCCCAAATCACTCCGTAGAATGCCTTTCATGGCCTCGGGCGCGGCTCCTGTGCTAGAATCCGCCGCGGACTCCGAGGAGAACCCGAATGGCTATGGAATTCGATCTCATTCCGCAGGGCACGCTGCTTCAGGAAAACGGGCACGGCGAATTGGTCGACATCCGCGAGAGCTCCACGCGCACTTTTTATTGCACCATGCTGATCCGCGAACAGATCGAGCAGGAATCCGTCGACGTGTCCGTCTGGGGCTCTGCCGACGGGGAAAATTGGGGCACGCACCCGCTGCTCAGATTGCCGCAGCAGTTTTACAAGGGAGAAACGCGAGCCGTCCTGGAATTGAGCTTCGCGCCTGAAGTTCTTTTTGTTCGCGCGGGATGGGAACTAAACCGGTGGGGCCGCGTCGCCCCCTTGCCCATGTTCGTGCTCGGATTGCACCTTGCAGAGATTCCCGCCATGCCCGTCCTCGTGTCGCAGAATCAGGCCAGCATCACCACTTAATCATCCATTTTGCCGGAATTGCGTTTATGATGTTCTGAACCGTGTTGAATCAAATAGTTTTATTAAAGGGCAGGAAGTAATTATCGGTGACTTCAGACTTCCTGCCCCCCGAGTGGTCTTGCTCAGTAGACGGATCAGCCGTTCCGCAGGTTACATCTTTTCTGAAATTCTTGACGGCAAGTTTCCGCCGTCCGGCGGCTGAAACTATCTGACTCATTTTGTGGGCGGAGGCAATGAAGGAAGCCCCGAAGTGTCCCGTGTGGAGGGAGCCGCGGTTTTTTCCGTGTCGGTGTTCTCTTCGTCCTCGTCGTCCTGCGATTTTTCGTCATCGCTATCCGCTGTTTCGGTCTTGGGCGCATTCAGGAAACTTTGCACACGTTCCCGCGTTTTGCGCGCCTGCTCGGCTTCAGGACTGTTCGGAGCGAGCCGCAGAAATTCGTCCAGATCTCTAATGAGCGCCGGGTAATCTTTTTTCTGAATATGAATATTCGCCAGCAACAGGTAAACAGGGGAGTTGTCCGGCATGATATCCCGGGCTTCTTGGGCGCTCTTTTCGGCTTCGTCCGGTTGCTTTAAGGCGATTAATGCGCGGGCCAGTTCAAATGGACCGCGCCAGGAGGATTTGTCGGCCACAATCGCTTTGCGCGCCACGGTTTCCGCTTCCGCATAACGCTTCGTATCGGTCAGCAGGGCAGAGAGGTTAAATAATGCCTCCGCGTACTGGCCCGAACTGAGCTCCACGGATTTTCGCAACGCTTCTTCCGCTGGGCCTGATTCCTGCAAAGCCTGGTATGCAGCGCCCTCTTCGGCGTAGGCTTCGTAGTAAGTCGGGAAATCCCTGATCGCCAATTGGAAGTGGTTAATGGCTCCCAGGTAATCCGATTTCAGATAAACCAGTGACAGCCCCTTCTCAAATTCCTCATAAGCTTTGTGCGGGACGCTGAGCTGGTGGGCCGAGATGGACATTTGCGACGTGGCGCTGGCAGGTTTTCCAACTCGATTGAGATTGATGGACAATCCCATGTGGCTGGACCCTGAAATGGATACATCCTCAGTGTATAAATCGTATTCCTTCACATTTATCTCAATAATATATTCCCCGTTACGCAGGCCATCGAATTGGAAATCGCCGTCCCCGCGCGTAAAGGCGTCTTTTATCGTCTCCCCTCGGGGAGATTTGAGCGTCACCTGCGTGTTATCCAAAGCGTGATGATCGACGGCATCATGCACGCTTCCGCTGATGCTGAAAATCTCCCGCCTGGTCTGAGCATTTCCGGGCAGAGCAATAAATAAGCTGAGAAGGATGAGAACCGGTAGCCGGTGAAGAACCATATTTCCTCCGGTAGGCGGGGGAATCTGCAATATTTTAGCACGCCTCGAAGCCGTCGGGGCAATGGGGCAATGTTCCGCGGAGGCCGCTTCGCATTTGCTTTCGTAGAGGACGCTCGTTTTATGAGCGGGCGACTTTCTTGCGCGCGAAATTCAAATCAATCCATTCGTGCAGCAACTCACACGTTCAAATTCACTGTCTGCAAGTATCGCGGTAGCGCCACTTTCCACTTATAGGTTGCTTCAATCTTTGCCTTCAACGCAGCGGACGCCTCGGGCTCTCCATGCGTCAAATACGTTTGCTTGGGCGCGCTCGGCATCCCGCTAAGCCACCGCATAAGTTCGCTCTGTCCCGCGTGTGCGGAAAACTGTCGTAGATTGACGACTTCCGCATGAATGGGCACGTCCGCTCCCTGAATGCGCAGCGTCTTTGCTCCATCCTCGAGCGCACGTCCGCGAGTGCCTTCCGCCTGAAATCCCGCCAGCAGAATCGCATTTTTGCGGTCCGACGCAAGGCGTGCGATATGGTGGAGCACGCGCCCGCCCGTAGCCATGCCGCTGGCGGAAATAATGATGGCCGGCGTTTTTACGTCATTAATTTTTTTTGAATCATCCACCGTGCGCATGTAGTTCACGTTGTGCGCGTCGAGAGGATTTCCGTTTTTTTCATCCGCGGTAAATCCAGCGTCGTGATCTTCATGGTGGCGCAAATAAATATCGGTGACGCTGATCGCCATCGGGCTGTCCATGTACACGGGCAGGTGCGGAAGGCGATTTGTGGTTTCCAGTTTGCGAATGATGTACAGGAGCGTCTGGGTCCGGTCCACGGCAAACGCGGGAATCACAATTTGTCCGCCGCGTTTCGCCACGCGGTTCACCACTTCCGCTAACGCATCTTCAGGCAATCCTCCCGGATGCTCGCGGTCTCCGTACGTGGATTCGCAGAGCAGCACATCGCAGGCGGGCGGCGCTTCCGGATCTTTCAATATGGATTGGTTATAGCGGCCCACGTCGCCTGAAAACAGAACCACGGTTTTCTTTCCGTTTTCGGTGATGGTCAACTCCAGGCTTGAGGACCCGACAATGTGTCCCGCATCGTGCGGCTTCACCGAAAATTGTGGCGAAATCGTGAAGGGGGCGGCGCGGGGAATTTCGCGCATCGCCTTCAGCACCGGAGCGACGTCTTCGCGCGTATACAGCGGCAGCGGTTTTGCGTGCTTGCTGTAGCCGCCGTGCTCTGCTTTGTCCGCATCTTCCTCCTGCAGGTGCGCGGAATCGGCAAGCAGAATGGTACACAACTCGATCGTCGCCGCGTCGGCGAAAATCGGGCCCTGAAATCCGTCGTGCACGAGGCGCGGCAGGTAGCCGGTGTGGTCCAGATGCGCGTGCGTCAACAAACACCAATCGAAGGTTGCCGGCTTTTCAGGCAGCGGACTCCAGTTCCGCAGTCGCAATTCTTTTAATCCCTGGAATAATCCGCAATCCACCAGCAGTCGTTTTCCTTCTGCTTCCACCAGATATTTAGATCCCGTGACGGTACCGGCCGCGCCAAGAAAAGTGAGTTTAGGCATAGGGGTGCCATTCTAATGGAAGATTTCAATTTGCGGCCACCAAAACCGGAGGGCCATGCCAGAGAAATAACCACAAGTTATCTCATTAAATATTCATTGTGGGTCACGGCTTCAGCCGTGACGTTCAAGGGCATAAAAATCAAGGGCTTTAGCCCCTGAAGTCCCATCAAGTGCCTGAGTGACGCTATTTATGAGCTGGATTGTGGCGTAAAAAATAGGGCGAGGCACTCTGGATTCGCAACAACCCATCACAGCGCTGAAGTATCGCAGTGGAATTTCGGCCGGAGATTCGTTAAGATGCTTGAGGTCCGCCAAACCATCTGCAGATTGTTTTTGTTTTGTGACGGGCGTGTAGCTCAGCTGGGAGAGCGCATCCATGGCATGGATGAGGTCGCAGGTTCGATCCCTGTCACGTCCACCAATTTTTTAAATGCTTCCGCAAATCATTAGCAGCCCTGCCATACGACCAAACAATTCTTCCCGTAATCAATCTTATAAATTGTCTTTGTGGGTTGCGGCTTCAGAGGCTTCGAAAAAAGTACTTTTTGTCATCCCGAGCAAAGCGAGGGATTTGCTTTTCTTCTCGACTTCCAAGAAACAGCGGATTCCTCGGGCAAACACCGCCCATCGGAATGACAAGGTGCGAGTTTTTCCTTCCCGCACAGTTACCTACTCCAAAACTTTGGCCGCGAAGCTGGAAAGTTCGTCGTCTTCCACGCTGTACGAAATTTCAATGGGATTGCAGCACACTTCGCAATCCTCCACATAGGTTTGCCGGCGCACAGAAAGATCGAGAACCATCGAAATTTCTTCCCCGCAATAGGGGCAAAAAAAGAAATGTTCCATTGGCCCATTAACACTACGCGGTTCGCTCTTTGAAGAGAAGGTTTTTAAGGGAAGATCACTAAAGAATATTTGTTTGAAAATTATTCTTCAACGATCAGTTTTCCGGTCATGCGGTCATGCCCGTGGCCCATCATGCTGCATTGCACCGAGCATTTGAAATCGTAAGTGCCGGCGCGCGCGGCCACAAATTCAATGTCGCGATCCTTGTGCTTCTCCACCTTGGCATCGTCCTGCGGATGGTCGAAGACCAGTCCCGGCGGCCCATCCTGGCTCGCGCCCTCGGAATAAAGATCGAGCTTGATCCCGTGCGCCCGATCGGCGGTGTGCAATTTGATCTGCACTCGTTCCCCAACTTTGACGTGAATTTCGTTGGGAATGAACTCAAATGTTTTGGCTGTGACTTCGATGACGTGCGGAGGATTCGCCGCGCCCGTAACTTGCGTTCTGGCTGCAAGCATGGCGAAAGGAGAAGTAATGACGAGCAGCGCAAATAAATAAGCAAATTTTCCCATGGCCGTCCTTCGTATTTTCCCCGTCTACATCGCGGAAAATACATCAGATGCCCGCACGATTGGGATAGTTGTCGCTTCCATGGAGAGAATCGAATTTCAGTCTTTCGATGCGGCGGATTTTTCTGAATGTAAACCCGCCTTTGCAATCGCATCAGCGAGTTCGTCCCATTTAAAATTCTTCCCATGGGGAACAGCGATGCCACTTTCAATTATGGCCCGCGCGAGCCAATCTTGCCTATGTGCCGTAGCCAGCGCAGTGAATGGTTCGAGGCCTGCATCCGTGACCGCTTGCGCGGCTTCGCGCATTTCCGCGGCGCGTCGTTTCCCATGCTCCGCGACGCGGCTGATCAAGTAATCCGGCAGCGTGGTGGTCCAACCCATTTCCGGATACGTCGCGGACAGAGATTCGAGAACAAGTTTTTCCGCGCCATAGCGCCGCGCCGTAAACATGGACTCCACGGTTATGGCCTCGAGCCCTTTGATAATAATGCTACGGCACATTTTAATTGCTGATGCGACGCCGACCTGTTCGCTGACTGGTTTCACGTTCATCCCGATTCCATGTAATGCGCTCGCCGCGTCCGATGCGTGCGCTCCTCCCAGCAGCATCGGAACTTTAATCCGTTGCGGAGCGACCGGAGCCATCACTGCCGCTTCAACAAACATCGCAGCCGATTCGCTCAAGGTTCGAGCAATTTCGCGCTTCGTTTCAGGAGAAACCGAATTAATGTCCAAATAGATTTGCTCACTGCGCAGAAAGGGAACTGCTCGTCTCGCGACGCTTAATGCGGAAGAGGCGGTTACAGCAGAAATCACAAGGTCAGTGCCCAGGACAGCCGCCTCAAGTGTATCGCAGGCGCGGACACCGGCCCGCTGCGCTTTGGATAGGGTTGCCGCGCGCGAGGGCTCAATATTTAGCAAAATGTCATATATGGAAACCTGGAACCCGGCCGTGGAAAAGTCGTGGCCGAATATCCAGCCCACCTCTCCAAATCCGATGAGGGTAATTTGACGTATGGAACGCATATCCATCGTGCCCCTTATTTAAGTGAATACTTAAATCTCAAGTGAAATGGTATCCCTGAAACACGTGGCTGTGAACATGATACTTCCAGCGGAGGTGATGCGGACTCCTAACCCCTTTTC
>DATAPT010000482.1:0-3632 GCA_036265065.1 Candidatus Acidiferrales bacterium
CCCCGCGCCACTGGAACAGCAAACATGCATCCATTTGAAATGACGCGCGCATTGGTCGACATTGAGTCGATCACGGAGAATGAGAAGGGCGTAGGCGATTACCTGCTGCGTTATCTTTCTACGCTTACTATACGTACGGGCGGCATGGCCGAGGCCATGGTGGTGACTCCTGACCGATTTAATGTGTATGCGGAGTGGGGAACTCCGACCGTCGTGCTTTCGACGCACATGGATACGGTCCCGCCGTTTTTCCCCTCGAGCGAAGACGAAGAAAATATCTACGGGCGCGGCGCGTGCGATGCAAAGGGAATCATCGCCGCGATGATTGCGGCGGCGGAAAAACTGGTTGAAAGCGGCACGCGAAATTTTGGCCTGCTCTTTTTGGTGGGAGAAGAGCGCAACAGCGCCGGAGCGGAAGTCGCTTCGCGCTCGCCGCGCGGCTCGCGTTACCTGATCAATGGCGAGCCGACCGAGAGCAAGGTCGCGCTCGGGTCGAAAGGGATCTTGCGTTACGAAATTATCGCCAAGGGAAAGATGGCGCATTCGGCGTACCCCGAGCTCGGCGATTCCGCGATTGAGAAACTTCTGGATGCGCTGGAAGCGATTCGACGCATACGCCTGCCGGAAGATCCGGTCATGGGAAAAACGACGCTGAATATCGGAACGATTTCCGGAGGCCGTGCTCCTAATATTATTCCGGATGCCGCGAAGGCTGAGCTCGCCATTCGGCTGGTCAGCGATGGACGGATCGTCGATCAATGCTTGCGCGACGCCATTGGCAATCGGGCGGAAGTCAGGGAAATTCTTTCTCTTCCAGCCATGCATTTCGCTTCGCTGGATGGCTTTGCAACCGACGTAGTTGCGTTCACGACGGACATCCCGGTTTTAGTGCCATCGTGGGGTGAGCCGTTTCTCTTCGGCCCTGGCAGCATTCATGTTGCGCACACGACGCAAGAAAAAATCTCAAAACGAGAGTTGCTTGCCGCGGTCGAAACGTATGCGCAGATGACGCGTACGCTTCTCGGCAAAGCGGAGGCGCAGCATGCCTAGGAATATGGCAATCGTCGGATACGGTAAAATGGGCAGGCTGATCGAGCTGCTTGCACCGGACGCGGGATTTTCGGTTGGGTTGAAACTGGACATCGACACCAACGTGAATCAGCAGGGAATCACGGCGGAAAATTTTCGCGGTGTGGATGTGGCCATCGAGTTTTCAACTCCACACACGGCGGTTGCCAATGTGGAGGCGCTCTGCGCCATTGGTGTACCGACAATTGTTGGGACGACGGGCTGGTATGGCGAGATGGATCGCGTGCGCGCCACGGTTGACCATTACGGCGTGGGCGTGGTCTACAGCCCGAATTATTCGATTGGCGTAAATGTGTTTCGACGAGTAGTGGCGGAGGCGGCGCGCCTGCTGGCGAGCCACCCCGAATACGGCGCGTGGGCCTGGGAAGTGCATCATACCGCGAAGAAGGATGCGCCATCGGGAACGCTGCTGCAGCTGATCGAGGAAATGCAGCACGCCGGATATTCCAGGAGGATTGACGCCAGCTCCAATCGCGCGGGAGCGAATCCGGGCACGCACGAAATTGGTTTTGACTCGCAGGCAGACACGATCACATTGCGGCACACAGCTCGCAGCCGCGAAGGATTTGCGCGCGGGGCGCTGAAAGCGGCGCAGTGGGTGATCGGCAAGCAAGGACTTCACGAATTTGGGGATGTACTTTTTTCGGACGACGCAAAAAAGGCGCGCCGCCCGGTCAATCAATAATTTTTAAAAGAGGTGGGACCATGTTTCGAGGATTCAGTGGATGCGGCACAGCGCTGGTTACTCCTTTCCGGAAGGATTTGTCTCTCGATGAAGAAGCGATGCGGCGGCTGGTTCGCCGGCAAATTGAGGCGGGGATAAATTTTCTGGTGCCCTGCGGCACGACGGGCGAAAGCCCCACGCTGACGCATGAAGAGCATTTGCGCGTCGTGGCCATCACGATTGAAGAGGCCAAGGGCAAAGCGCCGGTCCTCGCGGGCGCCGGCGGGTATGACACGCGCCACGTGATCGAGATGGCGCGCGAGTGTGAACGTTTGGGCGCAGACGGGATTTTGTCCGTCACGCCCTATTACAACAAGCCGACACAGGAAGGTCTCTTTCATCATTTCAAGGCCATAGCAGCGGCGACTTCGCTGCCCATTATTTTGTACAACGTGCCGCCGCGAACAAATGTAAACATCGATCCCGCAACCGTGCGCCGGCTATCTGAAATTGAAAACATTATTGGCGTGAAGGAAGCTTCGGGAAGCATTTCGCAAATCACGCAGGTGTTTCAGCAAGTGCCTGAAAATTTTCTGGTGTTTTCGGGAGACGACGCCATCACTTTGCCGCTTGTGGCGATGGGAGGAAAGGGAATCATCTCCGTCGCGTCCAACGTGATTCCCGGCGAAATGACGAGCTTTGCGCAACTTTGCCTTGCGGGGAATTTCGCGGAAGCGCGCGCCTGGCTGTGCAAGTGGATGCCTCTCTTGGAAGTTAATTTCGTTGAGACTAATCCGACGCCTGTGAAGGCTGCCATGGCGGAAATGGGCTTGCTCGAACCTGTTTTCCGTTTGCCCCTTGTGCCGCCGCGCGTGGAAAGCGCCGCGAAAATCCGGACTGTGCTCGAATCTCTCGCGCTCCTCGAAAGGGCTCACGTTGCCAACCGCATCTGAGAAACTCGAAAAACATATCGAAATGTTGTTTGATACGAAGCCGGCGCGTTACTCCGCAATCGATCACCAGTTTTTTCGCACGTTTAAAACGGAATTGAACGCGGGCCGCATTCGCTCCGCCGAGCCTGACACTTCACGCGTAACGGGATGGCGGACCAACGAGTGGGTGAAAAAGGGAATTCTCGTCGGTTTTCGCATGGGCGTAGTCGTCGATATGTCTCTCGACTCCGCGAAGCAGCCGTTTTTCGATAAAGATTCCTACCCGGTGCGGCAAATTGGCGAAGGCGATGGCGTGCGGATCGTGCCTGGCGGATCGAGCATTCGCGATGGCTGCTACATTGGCCGCGATGTGGTTTGCATGCCGCCCATGTTCGTCAATGCTGGTGCATATGTCGATGATGGCACGATGATCGACTCGCATGCGCTCGTGGGCAGTTGCGCGCAGATCGGAAAAAATTGCCATATCTCGGCCGCGTCACAAATCGGAGGCGTGCTCGAACCTGTGGGCGCGATGCCGGTGATCATTGAAGACAACGTGCTGGTGGGCGGGAACTGCGGCGTCTATGAAGGCACAATCGTAAAGAGCCGCGCGGTATTGGGCACGGGAACGATTCTCAATCGCTCGACTCCTGTGTACGATATCGTGCGCGGTAAAGTTTATGCGGCAACAGACTTGAACCCTTTAATTATTCCCGAGGAAGCCGTGGTGATTGCCGGTTCTCGCGCCATTACAAATGGCGTGGGAAAAGAGTGGGGAATTTCGCTCTACACACCTGTGATTGTGAAATATCGCGACGCCAAGACAGACGCGAAAATTCAGCTGGAAGATTTACTGCGCTAGGTTTTTGTGGCGCGGGCATCAGCCCGCGTGGGTTAGTCATTGCAAGGCCAAAAACCCGCAGGCTAAATAGGCTGCGGAAAAAGTA
>DATAPT010000483.1:0-3861 GCA_036265065.1 Candidatus Acidiferrales bacterium
CTTTCGTTATTGTTGGTGCGCCATGCCTATAGTTTTTGGCTGGGAATCGATTTTTGGATCAAGCCAAGGCGGCCCGATATCTTATCGCCCGATATTCTATCGACTGATCAAAAGTAGTCCGTCAGTGCGCCCGCACCACCATCATGGCGATTCCCACAGCCGCCCCGCCGAACACCAGCCATGCCGAGTTAATCCGAAACCTCAGAAGCAGCACAAAACTCGCAACGGCCAATGCTAGGGTCAGCCAATCCACGATCGTCGAGCGCGCCAGCTGATAGCTGACAGCCGCCATCAGTGCAAGCGACGCTACGTTCACCCCATCCAAAAACGCGCCGGCTGTTGCGGATTTCCGAATCAGCGGTATCAACGGCCCGCTGATCGCGACAAGAATGAACGCGGGAAGGAAAATTCCAACCGTGGCTGCCAGCGCGCCCGCCGGGCCTCGCAACAAGTATCCAAGGAAAGTTGCTGTCGTGAACACCGGGCCGGGCGTGACTTGTCCGATCGCGACGGCGTCCACCAACTGCGCGTCCGTCACCCACCCACGGTGCACCACGAGATCCGCGCGCAAAAACGCCAATAATACATAGCCGCTCCCGAACACGATCGATCCGATCCTGACAAAGACCAGGAACAGCTCCCAGATGCCTGGAACCACTGCGACCGCAACAGTCGTGCTCGCCCAAGGAAAAAATCGAGCCAGCGCAGCGCGTGTTCCCCGCGCGAATGAAATGAAAACTGCCGCGCACCCCGTTTTTTGAGGTTCCACGCTCTTATTGAAAAGAGCATGAAGGCATGCAACGACCGCTCCCGTTCCAAACAGCAAGACCACAACATTAAGCTTTGCCAGGCTAAGAAGAAGGCATGCCGCTCCGGCAACTGCTAACGTCCAATTCTTAACTGCCGTCCGCCCAAGCCCCCAGAGCGCTTGCAGAATCACAGCAATCACGACCGGTTTTACGCCGTAAAGCAGCGCCCCGACGGCTGGCATGTGACCGAAGCGCACGTACGCCCACGCAATGGTTCCGACCAGAATTGCAGCGGGAAAAATGAAGCATACGCCGCCTAGCAGCAATCCAGCCCATCCTGCTCGCAGATAGCCAATATGAATCGCCAATTCGCTCGAACTGGGGCCGGGAATCAGGCTGCTTGCGCCCAGTAAATCCAGAAATTTTTCACGCGAGAGCCACTTTCGCCGCCGGACAAGTTCATCTTCCATTATGGCGATGTGCGCGGCCGGCCCGCCGAACGCGGTTACGCCGAGGCGAAGAAAAAAAGCGCTAACTCTTTCAGCGATCCATGATTTGGTTTTGGGCTGTCCGGCGATTGTGGCCGCGCGTGCACGAGTTCGGCCATTTATTGATTTTTCCTGAAGGGCAAAGGCATATCGAGCGATGCAACGCTTCTCACTGTAATAATAAAAAATTAGAAAGGATCACCAGGCCGAGGAAAAAGTACTTTGTTCTGTCATTCCGAGCGAAGCGAGGAATCTCTCTTCGATTTAACCGTTAGAGAAAAAAGAAAGAGAGATTCCTCGCTTCGCTCGGAATGACGGTGACGGTGCGTTTTTCCGCAACCTGTTAGGCCTGTCATACCTTCTTTCAGACAATCGAAATTAATGTGAACCCGCATCCGTCATGTATGGATTCAGATTTACAGGCCGCCAGTCGCCTCGAATAATGGCGGCTCGAATTTGCGCGGGAGTTTTTCCCTTCTGCGTAAGCTGGTAGGCGAGAACTGCTTCTTTCTGGCAAACATCGCATTCCGCCCCATGCGTCCCTACAAAGCAATCGAGCAGACTCTTGTGCCCTTGATGCCTGTCGCAATAGCAGTAGCAAGGCTGCTGGTACAAAACAGGACGAATTTTCGCCGCCAGCGCATACACATTTCGATTCAGCGCGTCAGGAAATTGTTTTGGATCGAGCGTCGCCGGAATCGGAGGCTTCAACGCATAGGCGTGATAAGAGGGTATCCCCAGGTCGGTCGGCCCAGACATGTTCATCTGATCCTGCGAATTTGCGTCCGCGCCGAAAGCCGGATAAAGCTGCATCAGGCCAGTTCCCGCCAACGAAATAACTAGCGCGATTATAATTGCCGTACCTTTACCCCTCATCTGGGAAACCTCCGCGGTAGATAAAAACGGTAGCGCATCCCGGACGCAGGCGCAACTTATGAATATTTTGTTCAGGTAAGTTTTAAGGCACGCAGCTTAATTCCATTGGGAAGAGGAATGGCCGTGGTTTATGAAGAGCTTGCATCGGATTCCCGTGCCTCCGGCAAATCCGGGGTCGATGTGCGATCGGACAAGGCGTTTGGACTCTCAGGCTGCGAAATTGCTTGAGCACTGGCAGCAGAAGCCGCCGCGGCTGCACCTGCGGAAGAATTTGGGGCGACTGCGTTTCCATCGGAAGATGCGTTCAAAACTTCCAGGCGCTTTGACAGAACGTCCGTCAGCAGGTCGATCAGTTTTCGCGCGCCAAGGCCATCCGGGTCGAGGTCCGGGTTATAGCCAGCAACTTCAAAAGCGGCCAGATTCGGCTGGGCGGCGAATACGCAGAGCGCGTCGCGCACTTCGCTCAGGCTGAGCCCGCCTGTCCCGGGAAAATTGGTCCATGGAAATTCCTCGCCGTTAATCAGGTCGACGTCGAAGTGCAGAACGAATTCGTGTTTGGCGGCGTGAACGCGTTCGAGGGCAATCCGCGCGGCAGCAGCCGCGCCTACGGCTGCCACTTCAAGGTAAGGATGCCTGCGCAAGGGTGACGCCAGCAGATACTGCTCCTCGGGCGGGTCCAGGCGTTCGAAACCGAATAGTGCGACATCCGGCTCGCGAACCAGAGGCGGTTCGCCCCAGAATCGAACAAGTTCAGGTGCCCCCCGGCCAATCACTTGTGAGATCACCATGCCATCCACGCATCCCGATGGAGATGTGGCCGGCACGTTCAGATCCGCATCGCGGTCCATATAAATCAGGCTGACGTTTCGAAAATAGCGGCGCGTTCCGGCGATGGTCGCCAGTACAGAAATGCAATCGCCTGTGAGAATGACGGGAAGCCCACCGGACTTTACCGCGATTTCGATGCGTGGGCGCAGGTCATTCAGAAGTTTTAAAATTGTGGAGACATTTTTAGCGCGTGGATGGTCTTCGTCCGGCTGGGAAATATAAGTGGAAGTATTACCGTGGTCGAAAACTGTAAACCCTGCGGCCTTCAACCGCTCAGCCATGCCTCCCGCGCGTAAGGTTTCAGGTGCGCGCTCAAGGCCAGAGCGAAGCGCCGCTGCGCTTGTGGCCGCTCCCAGCAGAACTATATTCTTCGGCTGACGGGTAATTTTGACCGCCAAAGTAGCTCCCCTGACGCTAGCGTTGCCCCCTCTTGAAGATGGCCGCCGGTACCACTACTTTGCTCTATGGTGATCGCCCTATTTAGCGGCTGGGACGATGTTTGTAAGTTCGGAAGGCAGAGTAAATCGCACATCCTCCCGGATCAGATCGAGATCGCGCTGGTTGGTGTAGCCCAGGCCCGCAAGCCGTTCGCTGACTTGCTCAACCAGAATCTCCGGCGCCGATGCGCCCGCTGTCAGGCCTACGCTGTTGATTCCTTCCAGCCACTTTGGATCGATATCATTCGCGGAATCAATTAATTCTGCCAGCACTCCCGAACGCTTGGCCACTTCCACAAGCCGGTTTGAGTTCGAACTGTTGGGCGATCCAACCACCAGAATAAGCTCGACTTCGTTGGCCAGTTGTTCGACAGCTTCCTGGCGGTTCTGTGTTGCATAGCAGATGTCGTCCGAAGCGGGTCCCTCAATCTTGGGAAACCTTTCGCGCAGTCGGGCGACAATTTCTTGAGTGTCATACAAACT
>DATAPT010000484.1:0-2251 GCA_036265065.1 Candidatus Acidiferrales bacterium
CCCACGCTGCGGACAGGAAGCAGCACGGCAAATGCCTGCCACGTTTTCTCATATAAACCGGCGCGGCGAATTTCCTCCACGACGATCGAGTCCGCCTCTCGAAGTGGCTTGAGGTTTTCTTCCGTCACTTCCCCGAGCAACCGCACGGCAAGCCCCGGGCCCGGGAACGGATGCTTTGTGAGCATTTCCTCCGGCAAGCCCAGCTCCCGGCCGATCTTGCGGACCTCATCCTTGAACAACTCGCGCAGAGGCTCAATCAACGCGAAAGGCAAGTCCTTCGGAAGGCCCCCTACATTATGATGCGTCTTGATCGTCTGCGAGGGTCCACGAACGGCGACAGATTCGATCACGTCAGGGTAAAGAGTGCCTTGCACGAGGAAACCGGCGCGGTCCGGCCCAATGGCGAGCGAGCGGGCCTGCTCATCGAACACGGCGATAAATTCCCCGCCGATCCTCTTCCGCTTCGTCTCCGGATCGGTTACTCCTTTTAGACGCGCGAGGAAGCGTTCCGACGCATCGACGCCGATGACTTTCAGGCCCATGCGATCACGCAGCAATTCGAGCGTCTCGCTGAACTCATTCTTGCGCAGCACGCCGTTGTTCACAAAAATATTGGTGAGGCGATCGCCAATCGCGCGGTGCACGATGACGGCAGCCACAGCCGAGTCCACGCCTCCGCTGAGCGCGCAGATCGCGCGGCCATCGCCCACTTGCTTGCGAATGGCCTCCACGGTTTCGGCGATAAACGCTGCGCCGCTCCACAGCGGCTTGGCATGGCAAATGTTGAACACAAAATTGCGCAGAATTTCCGAACCGCAATCCGTGTGACGTACTTCAGGATGAAACTGCACAGCATATAATCTTCTCGCGGGATCTTCGGCGGCGGATACGGCGTTGCCGGTTTCTCCCGTGATACTAAATCCCGCGGGCAGCGCGCGAACGTGATCGCCGTGGCTATTCCAGATGCGCAACTTCTTGGGCAGACCCTCGAAGAGCAGCGAGCCGTCTTTTACCTGCAGTTCCGTGCGTCCATATTCCCTGCGGTTCGCGCGCTCGACGCGCCCCCCGAGATTGTGCGTCATCCACTGCAAGCCGTAGCAGATTCCGAGGACCGGCACGCCCATGGACAAGATGGAAGTGTCGCAAGGCGGAGCATCAGGGTCGTAAACGGAATTTGGGCCGCCGGAAAGAACGATTCCCGTGGGCTCGAATTTCTGTATCTGCTCGATCTTCGCCGTGCACGGCAAAATCGCGCTGAACACCTGTTGCTCCCGGATTCGCCGGGCGATCAGCTGCGTGTATTGCCCGCCAAAATCCAGTACGACAATGCCACCACGTTCGCTCATTCTGTCCTTATCCTGTCCTTTAAGGCCGGAACGCGTTTCTGCATTCCCTTAAAATAGCGTTTTACTTCCGTCGCGCTGCCACGCGCATTTCAGATATCGAAGAATTTAAAATTTCAAATTCTTAATTCTCGTACCTGAAACCATGCGCATCGTTTTAGCCGGTGACGACGTTCACCAATTTGTCTGGAACCACAATCACCTTTACTACGCGCTGCCCTTCCAGAAGTTTCGCGATCTTGGTATCGGACATGACCTGCTTTTCCAGCTCGTCCTTATCCAACCCTGCCGCGACGGAAATTTTGCCCTTCACTCGACCTTTGATCTGCACCACGATTTCTACTTCATCCTCCGCTGCGAGTTCAGGAACGAATTTCGGCCAGGGCGCGTGCGCCAACGTGCCGCCCGTGTGGCCCAGGATTTCCCACAGCTCCTCGGCCAGATGCGGCACCATGGGATTGAGCATCAGCGTCAGCAGCTCGAATACTTCCTTCGCGACTTCGGGACGCATCCCTTCTTCGAGCGGCTCCTGCGCGTGGATTTCGTTCACCAACTCCATAAGCAACGCTATGGCGCTGTTGAAATGCCAGCGCGAATCGAAATCGTGCGTTGCGCGCCGCAGCACCTGGTGCGCCTTGCGCAGTAACAGTTTTTCCTTGGGCGTCGCCGAATCGAGCGAATCCGCCGCGCCGCTGCCCACTTGGACATTCTTTAAACGCTCCGCGTGTTTGGAAACGAGCCGGTACACGCGCTGCAGAAAGCGCGCGCATCCTTCTATGGCCTGCTCGCTCCACTCCAGATCTTTTTCCGGCGGCGCGGCAAACAATGTGTAGAGCCGTCCAGTGTCGCAGCCAAATTTGTCGGCCATGTCTTCCGCGCCCACGACGTTGCCCTTGGACTTGGACATC
>DATAPT010000485.1:0-5926 GCA_036265065.1 Candidatus Acidiferrales bacterium
CTTTCGAGATGGAAAATTGAAGCGCGACATTCTGGTTCAGGATCGGCTGGTTGCTCAGGAAGTACTGAAATCGCTTCCCACGGTCGAGCAGCAAGCGGCGGAAGATGCGGAAGAGGAAAATCAAAGGCTGGCAAAAGCCGACGCGCCCGTATAAGTTTCGCGGCAGGAAATTTCGCTCATGGATTTCACAAATACATTTCGGCTGGCCCTGCGAGCGCTCTCGCGCAACAAGATGCGGTCGGCGTTGACGATGCTGGGCATTATTATCGGCGTTGGTGCGGTCATCGCCGTGGTAAGCATTGGCCAGGGCGCGCAATACATTGTGCAGCAGGGCATTCAGGCCATGGGCACGAATGCCGTCTTCATCTCGGCCGGAAGCAACCGCGCGGGCGGCGTGCGTCAGGGATACGGCGGCGTGAAAACACTCACCATGGACGATTTGAACGCCATCCTCAAAGAAATTCCGCTGATCAAGGAGGCGTCGCCGGCGCTCTCGAACCGCCAGCAAGTGGTGTACGGGAATCAGAATTGGAGCACCCAGGTCACCGGCATTACGCCCAACTATTTTGAAATTCGCACCTGGCCCGTGCAGGCGGGCTCTGCATTTAGCGACGAAGAAGTGGATCTGGCCGCGAACGTTTGCGTGCTGGGCACGACGGTGGAAAAAATTCTGTTCGCCGATGAAAACCCCATTGGCAAAACCATTCGCATCGGCAATCTTCCGTTTCGCGTGGACGGAGTGCTTGAATCCAAGGGGCAGAACGTGACCGGGCAGGATCAGGACGATGTGATCTTCGCGCCGTACACAACCGTGCAACGAAAAATTTCGGGAATTACCTGGCTGCAATTTATTGCCGCGTCCGCCGTATCGCAGGAAGCTTCCGTGGCGGCCGTCGCGCCCATCACGAGCTTGCTGCGCGAGCGGCATCGCATTCGCAATGGCGACGACGATGATTTTCTGATTCGCACGCAGGCGGATATTGCCGACCTGCAAAATCAAACGCAGTCGACGATGACGTATCTGCTCGGAGGAATTGCATCTGTATCGTTGCTGGTTGGCGGCATTGGCATCATGAACATCATGCTCGTGTCGGTCACGGAACGAACCCGAGAGATCGGCGTTCGCATGGCCGTGGGAGCCACGGAAGACGACGTGCGCCGTCAGTTCCTGGTGGAAGCCGTAACGCTCAGCATGATGGGCGGTTTTATAGGAATTATTTTCGGGCTGATAGGGTCTGCGCTGATCAGCAATTTGCTGTCATGGCCCACGCTGATTTCAGGGAAGGCAATTATCGCAGCTGTGATATTTTCGGCCGCAGTAGGAATTTTCTTCGGCTACTACCCCGCGCATAAAGCCGCGCAGCTGGATCCAATCGAAGCGTTGAGGTATGAGTGAAAAAGTAGGACAGGCTTCAGCCTGTCTTCCTTTGACCTTTGCATATAGGCGGCGCAAGTCAAAAGAAGACAGGCTGAAGCCTGTCCTACTTAAAACTAAAACGGAATATCTTCGTCCGTCACTTCGGGACCTGACTGATCGTGGTCCGAAGGCGCGGAATCTCCGCCGTCGAAACCTGACGAACTGGCGGCTGTGCTGCGCGCTGCGCCGCCGCCGATGGAATCTGAGCGCGAACCGAGCATGCGAAAGTTTGAAGCATTTATTTCGTAGGTGGTTTTCTTTTGACCCTCTTTGTCTGTCCACTCGCTTGTTCGAATGCTGCCTTCCAAATAAATCTGCGAGCCCTTCTTCAGATATTGCTGGGCAATTTCAGCTTGCTTGCCCCACACGGTGATTCTGTGCCACTCGGTGCGTTTTTGGCGCTCACCGCTCTTATCCTTGTACGATTCGTCGGTGGCCATTGTAAAGTGGCAGACAGCTTGGCCGCCGCTCGTATAGCGCGTTTCCGGATCTTTCCCCAAACGTCCCACCAGAATCACTTTATTTACGGACATATTTTATTGTCTCCAATTATGTCAGGAAGATAACACGGCCATGAGCGTGGTGCAAATCACGTCCGTCCAGATTCATGCGGAAGAAATAATGAATCGACCTTCCGGTTTTCTCCTCTTTTCTCTGTGCCCTCTGTGTTAAAGGTTTTTCCGGAAAAGGCTTAACACAGAGATCACAGAGGAAAAGATGAGAAAAACGGAGACGGCTTGGAAAAATATCAAAGCCAGCGAATGAGAGCAAAATACTTAACGCGCCAGGTTGTCACGATCCACAAATCACGCGGAACGCACCACCAGTCACTAATCACCAGTCACTATTTTTCAGTCGCCCGCCGTGGCTCCCATTTCCTTCAGCTTGGCCGCGGCGCGCTTGGCTTCGTCCGTGCCGGGATACAGCCGGACCACGTTTCGGAGTTCGCGCACGGCTGACGCTTTCTGGCCCAATTCCGCGAGGCAAAACCCTTTTCGCATTCGAGCGGTGGCCGTCTTAAAACTTCGCGGATAATTCTCGATGACTTTGTTGTAGTTATCGAGCGCCAGTTGATATTGATTTTGCATGAAGGCGACTTCGCCGAGGTAGAACTGCGCATTGGATGCCAGATCGGTCTCGCCGTAATATTTCAGATAATCCTGAAATTCCTGCGTGGCCAGATCGTAATGCTTGCCGTTAATGTCCCGCAGCGCATTGGAATACAGCACGTCAGCCGATGCGGGAGGCCCGGAAGGGCCTGAGGAGGCGCCGGTAGGTTGCATGCCCATGGGAGGCGCGGAACTCGCCCCAGGTCCGGGGCCAGGTCCGTTCATCATCGTGGATGGCGGCGGGCCGGAAGGGCCGGACGAGGGCGAAGCAAGTTTTGAGTCCACGTTTTGTAAAGTGTTTTGAATGTCGGTCAGTTTCTGATCAAGTTTCCCGACACGCGCTTGCAAATCGCCAACATTGTCCGACAGGCCTTGGACCTGTGTGCCCATCGTATCCAATCGCGCTCCGGAAGCCGCGGAAAAATCCTGTGTGGTTTTTTGTACGGCGGACATGGAGGTGTTGAGCTTGTTCACCGAATCCATGGCCTGTTCGATCAGCGTGCGTTGCACGGCCGCATTTTGGGTCATTTCCGTCTGCATGCTCTGCTGGCCTTGAATCAATTGGTTGACGCCGGTCTGCAGTTCAATAATTTCGCGCGCCACGGCCCCTGCCGGTGCCGGGCCAAACAAAGTGCCCCCAAGAGCTCCCGCGAGCATCGCTCCACCAAAAAATAGAATCCATCTGAAACGCAAGGTGTTCCTCCTTCGAGCAGGGACTCCTCATTCGTCCTTACGAAATCACCGGGGCTTACTCGCCAAACAGCGCAGCGAGTAAGCCCCAGTCTGATGCGGCTTACTTGCCCATTACGATATGTGCCCGCCGATTCTGCGTGTAGCAAGCTTCATTGGAAGCGGTGCAGAATGGCCGTTCCTTACCGTAGCTGACGGTTTCCATGCGATCCGCTGAAATTCCCAGCGAAGCCAGGAATTGTTTTGCCGCTGCGGCTCTGCGGTCCCCTAGAGCAAGATTATACTCCGTGGAACCACGTTCATCGCAATGGCCTTCAATGACGATCTTGACCTGCGGGTAAGAGCGCAGGAATTGCGCGGTCTGCGACAAATTATCGCGAGCGTCGGTGCGTATATCGGCCTTATCGTAGTCGAAGTAAGCATCCTTCACTTCTCGTTCGAATAGCTGCTGCATGGTGGGTTCGGAGGACCTTGCGGCCGGAGGCGCGGGAGCACTGACCGTGATGCGCACATTCGCGTCAGCGGAACCGCCTGGCCCAGTGGCGCTAATCGTGTAAGTTGTCGAATCCTGCGGCGTTACTCTCTGCGTGCCTTCCGCAGGAACATTGCCGATTCCCGGGGAAAGGCTTAGTGATGTGGCATTCGTCGATGTCCAAGTCAAGGTAACGGACTCGCCTCGCTGAATAATCGTCGTGGATGCCTGCAGATCGACCGTCGGCCTTGCTGGCGGCGCTGCCGGGGTTGGGGGCGGTGGAGCGGGCGCTTGGGGCACGGGCTTTTTGCAAGCCGCACTGCAAGCGAGGATCACGAGCAAGCTTCCAAACAATACTTTCGAATGCTTACGTTTCCGCATTTCTATTTATGTTCCTCCTTTGAAAAGTTGCTTGATCTTCGGTCGTGAGTGCAGATTTCAAACTTCAGACAGTCTTCACATTTCCGAATTCGGCGTCATGGCCTTTTTACTTCGGCGACCAGTTGGGCGATTCATTTTGTCCCTGCTTGGTTAACTGATGGGCTTGCGTGCCGTCAGCCAGCATGGACCAAATTTGCCGTGTCCCCGTGCGCGTCGATTCGAACACCAGATGGCGGCCGTCCGGAGCCCAGCTGGGGCGCTCATTGCGGCCCACGTCTCGTGTTAATTCGACGAGCTGGCGGGTGACAATTTCCATGACATAAATGTCGTAGTTTCCGTTCGGGCGTCTCCAGCTGAACGCCAGCAACTGGCCGTTAGGCGACCACGCAGGGTCAATTACGTAGCCCATGTCCGGCATATCCACTTTGGACTGGCTCGAACCGTCCGAGTTCATGGTGTAGAGCTGCGGGATGCCACCACGATCGCTGACAAACGCCACTTGTTGCCCCGTTTTGGGATTCCAGGACGGGGAAGTATTTGCGCCATTCGAATAGGTAAGGCGCTTCGGCCGCTGACCTGACGAATCCGTGATGAACAGTTCAGGATTCCCAAACATGCTGGACATGAACATGAGCTGCGAGCCGTCCGGCGACCATGCGGGAGAGGAATTGGTGCCCTTGAAGCGCGGCCAGGAAATCAATTTTCCCGTAAGCGTGGAATAGACACAAATTTGCGCCGTCAAGACACTGCTGCTGCCCGGCTGCGCGTAGCAGGTGAAGGCAATGCGCGTCGCATCCGGTGACCATCGCGGCGTGAGCGAAATCGTGTGAATCTGCGTCAGCTGATGTTGATTTTCGCCGTCGTAATCCATGCCCCAGATTTCCTTGTTGCCGCTGCGGTTGCTGACAAAGGCGATTTGCGTGGAGGCAATGCCCGGCAAACCTCCGGAAAGTTTTCCGATGATTTCATCCGCAAACTGATGCGCGAATGTGCGCACTTGCGAGTCCGTGGCTGGCCCGCGATATACTTTTCCGATCACCGGCGGCAGGGAAGCATCGCGCACATCACTGAGCCAGGCCTGAATTTCCACGTTGCCGCCATTTACGGAAAAATTTCCTAACGCAAGTAGCTGAGTCGATGCCGGCGCGCTGGCCCATGCCTTATAGTCGATGTCAGCAGGCGCCGCAGGCGTCTGCAACGGGTTGTAACTCTTGCTTACCAACTCAAGGATGCCGCTGAAATCAAGGTCCGTCCGAACGACATCGGCAAAAAGTGTCGCTAACGGTTGCGAAGGCGTGTCTTTGGCCGCAAAATCCGCAACTCCTACGCGGGCTTTGGAAACGCCGAGCCCCGTGCCCGTCTTGAACCAATCCTGCGCCGAAGTATTCGCTGCGGAAAAAAGTGCAACGAAGCCACAAAGCAAGACAGCTAAAGAGAGAGAAGGCGCGATGCGGGAAAATCTTCTTTGTGAACCAATGCGTTTTGGTTGAATCATTCTTTTTGTTCCCAAGCCTTTGTGTGAATTTCCGCTTATCCAACCATTTGTAAAAGCCGGGCCATTGTTACCGTCGTGTTACCGCCGGAAATCAAACCAGAATTCCACCGTAACGCTGTTTCCCGAATAATTCGATGGCAGCGGCGACATCGGGCTCGAACTCTGAATCGCGCGCAGAGCCGAATTGTCCACCGAACGATTTCCGCTTGTCTGCAACATTTGAACGTTCGTTACCGTTCCATCGCGCAATACCGTGAATGAAAAATCCGCTCTCGGCGCCCATCGCACACTGGGGTCCACAGTCGATTGCAGCCAGTTGCTGCTGATGCGATTGCGCACCGCGTCCACGTAGGAGGGAAACC
>DATAPT010000486.1:0-1816 GCA_036265065.1 Candidatus Acidiferrales bacterium
CTCGCTTCGCTCGGACTGACAGATATGGTGGGTTTTTCCGCAGCCTGTGAAGCCTGTGCTACTTCGCGGGCGTTTTGGGAGAGTCGGGAATCTTAAAAATCATTTCGCCGGGCCGCGCCAGACCCATTTCTTCGCGCGCAATTCGTTCGATGGATTTCGGATCGGACTTCAGCGACGAGACCTGATCCGTCAGCGATTTGTTCTGATCGTTCATTTTGACGATCTGTTCGCGGATCTGATCGATTTCCTTCTGCGTCCGGCGCATGGCGATGAACCCGTGCGGCCCGAAAACGTCGTGCACAAACAGAGCGAACAGCGCGAGCGCCAGAATCTGCCGTGTGTTCTTCCGCGCGTATGCAGAGATTTTACTCGGAGAAATTTCTCGAATTTCCTTCAGCGTTATCATGCCGTAGCTTCCTGCGAGGAGTCGTTCACCCAGGCTTCCGTCTCGCTCGCAATTTGTAGGGATTCTTTCAGGGTCGAGGCTTCCGTGTATACGCGCATCAGCGGCTCCGTGCCGGAAAGCCGCAAAAGAACCCACGATCCATCTTCAAATTCCATTTTCAAACCGTCGGTGCGGTCCAAACTTTTCACGCGCCGCCCAAGAAATGTTTTGAAGTCGTTTTTCAACCTGGCGACGGTTCGCACTTTCACGTCATTAGGCAGATGCAGATTGGCGCGCTTTGGCCAGAATTCGCTTCCCACGCGTTTAAACAATGCGCGCAACTGTTCGGACAGGGAAGCGCGCCGCACGGCAATCATTTCCGCGACGAGCAGGCAGGCCAGAATGCCGTCCTTTTCAGGGATGTGGCCGCGAATGGTCAATCCAGCGCTTTCTTCTCCGCCCATTGCAATTTTGTCTTCTTGAATCAGTTCGCCGATGTATTTGAAACCCACGGGCGTTTGAATTACGGTTGTCCCGTGCAGGCGCGCAACCGCGTCCATCAAGTGCGAAGTCGCCACGCTGCGCGCCGCGGGCATTTTCCATCCGCGAGTTTCCGCCATGTAGTCATACACCAAGCCGAGAATGTGGTTCGGCTGCATCCAGGTGCCGTCGGAATCCAGAATGCCGAAACGATCGGCGTCGCCATCGGTCGCAAGGCCCGCGGCGGCTTTATTCGCCAGCAACGCAGCGCGCGTTTTCTGCATATTTTCTTCGGACACATCCGGCCCCGAGCCGTCGAACAGTACATCGCGATTTGTCCGCAGCGCCGTGACTTTCACGCCGTGCGACGAAAGCGCCTCATCCAGATAGCCCGCGCCGCAGCCGTGCAGCGCATCGGTGACCACGCTCAATTTCGAGTCGCCCAGCGCTTTGAAATTCACAAGTTGAGCGAGCCGCTCCAGATAGGCGTTGCGCGGATTAACTTTCTCAAAAGGATTGTCGTTCGGCTTGGCCGGCGCTCGCTCGCCAAGTTTCGCGGCCCGCGCCTCAATATCGTGCGTCACTTCCGGCAGCGCGGGTCCGCCATCCGGGCCGGAAAATTTCAGGCCCTGATATTCCGCGGGATTGTGGCTCGCCGTAAAATTGATGGCTCCATCCACTTTGCTGCGAATAATTTCGTGGGCGATAACCGGCGTGGGTGTTGGGCCGTCGCACAGCAGCACGCGAACGCCGTGCTCGCGAAGTATCTCCGCCGCCGTGCGCGTAAATTCCTCGGCAAAAAATCGCGTGTCATGCCCGGCAATTAAAGTTGCTTTGGGATTGCGGCTGCGAACATGTTCCGCAATGGCCGCGGTGGCAAGGCGAACATTCGCGAAAGTAAATTCATCCGCGATGATTGCTCGCCATCCTGATGTTCCGAATTTAATTGTC
>DATAPT010000487.1:0-4703 GCA_036265065.1 Candidatus Acidiferrales bacterium
AGTAGTCCATGGTCCCGCCGAACGAGAGGACGGCTTGGCCGATGTGGACGATTTCGGCGGCGCTTTCTCCGATGACGTGGACGCCGAGAACTTTTCGCGTTTCGGGGTGGAAAAGGATTTTCAGCATGCCGGTGTGGTCGCCCACGATTTGAGCTTTGGCCAGCTCTTCGTATTTGGAAATGCCGACTTCGAATGGGACGTGCGCTTCGGTCAGAGTGGCTTCCGTTTGGCCCACCATGGAAATTTCGGGGATGGTGTAAATTCCGTAAGGAAGAAGGGCTGTACTCATCTCCGCGGGGACACCGAAGATGTGGGAGCTGGCCATGCGGCCTTGTTCCATGGAAGTGGAAGCGAGCGAAGGAAATCCGATGACATCGCCGGCGGCATAAATATTGGGAACGGCGGTTTGGAAGTGTTCATTCACTTCCAGTTTGCCTCGTGCGCTGGAGGTAAGACCCGCGGCTTCGAGATTCAGCAAGTCTGTGTTTGCCTGGCGGCCCACGGCGTACATCAGGCACGTGGCATGAATATTTTTTCCGCTTTCTAAGCTGGCGACGACGCGACCGCGGTCATCGTGTTTGATGGAAGTGACTTTTTCACCGAGGCGGAAGATCGCGCCCTGGCGGCGCATGTGGTAGCGCAAGGCTTCCATGATTTCTGCGTCCACAAAATCGAGGAGCGTGGGTCGCTGCTCGATCAGCGTAACCTCGACGCCCATAGCGACGAGCATCGACGCGTATTCGAGGCCGATCACGCCGCCGCCAACGATGATCAGTTCGCGCGGAATTTCTTCCATCTGAAAAAATTGATCGCTGGCGATAACTTTTTTTCCATCAAAGGGGATGTCATCGGGATGAGCGGGGCGCGTGCCGCAGGCGATCAAAACATGATCGGCGTGAAGCATGTGCGCTTCGGTCAGGCCTTGCACTTCAATCGTGTTGGCGTCGAGAAATTGCGCGGTGCCGCAAAGCAGGTCGATCCCATTGCGGCGCAACTGATCGCGCACGACGCCGGTCTCGCGCTCGACGACTTGAGAAACGCGCGCGCCCAAATCTTTTATCGAAATGCGATCTTTTACGACGTAATCATTTCCGTAAAAGGAGCGGTGACGAAATCCCGTCAGATGAAGAATGGCCTCACGCAAGGTCTTGCTGGGGACCGTGCCGCCGTGAATGCAAACGCCGCCGACCATGTCATTACGATCGACCATGGCCACGCGCTTGCCAAGTTTGGCGGCGGCAATGGCGCCTTTTTGGCCGGCCGGGCCACTTCCAATCACCACCAGGTCGTATTGAATGG
The DNA here is from genome assembly GCA_036265065.1 of Candidatus Acidiferrales bacterium. Classification (GTDB taxonomy): domain Bacteria; phylum Acidobacteriota; class Terriglobia; order Acidiferrales; family UBA7541; genus Palsa-360. The sequence continues at coordinate 1,300 of DATAPT010000487.1, forward strand.
GATGCATCAATCCTCGCCTGATCGGCTCGCGCAGCGTTTCAGTTTGCAAAGGTCAGGAACCTCAGTCCTAAAATCGTTGTAAAATAGCGCGCGATCAGTGTAAGAGAGAGCGCGGGGATAAACAATCCCGGCATGCAGGAAGACTAACAGCGTCCGGCATACTTCCAATCATTAAAATCCGGTTAAATTGAATGAATACAGGGGCTTTGAGCAATTCGCACGATTCGTATTCTATGCGTTACATCGAGAAATTGAATCCGTGCGCTCTTGTTTCCCGGTAATTAGGGCGCGCTGCGCGAGCTTTGGTTGCACTCCCCATATTTTTTATCGGCATGGATGAGTATTCACTTTACCCGTTCCATTGTGGATTTCGGGATTGAGGCGTGCCGAGCGAATGGTTTACAGCCGGTTCGAAGCCTGGAGGTGTCTGAGGTAGAATGGCTTGGTAATTTTTGAAACCAAAACGTGCCTTAGGCCCCTCTAAGCCTTTAGAATAAGAACGCATACCCTGGGAAAGAAACGGAACATTCAGGATAGAGAATGCACATCTCTGCGCCATTCATACGCCGACCTGTCGCCACTTCGCTGTTGAGCATCGCCATTCTCCTGGCAGGTGGAGTGGCGTTTTATTTTCTTCCCGTTGCGGCGCTTCCACGCGTGGATTTTCCGACAATTTATGTAAGGGCATCTTTGCCCGGAGCAAGCCCGGAGACGGTTGCTTCCTCGCTGGCTACACCTTTGGAAAGGCAATTCGGGAGAATTGCGGGCGTCACGCAAATGACGTCCAGCAGTCAGCTGGGTGGCACGGGGATTACGCTTCAATTTGACCTGGATCGGGATATCAATGCGGCCGCAAGAGACGTACAGGCTTCGATCAACGCTGCGGCCGGCCAGCTTCCCGCAGGACTGCCGAACCTGCCGTGGTATCGCAAGATTAATCCGTCCGAAACGGATATTTTGGATATTTCTATTTCGTCGAACACAATTCCCCGAAGCCATTTATACGATCTGTGCGATTCGATCCTTGCGCAAAAAATTTCTCAGCTGGACGGAGTGGGCCAGGTCAACATTTTCGGTGGAGCGAAACCTGCCGTGCGAGTGGACGTCAATCCGAATGCGATGGCGCATTACGGAATCAGCCTGGAAGCTGTGCGCCAGGCGATCGTGGCGGCCAATGCAAACACTCCGAAAGGGAATCTGGAAGATAGATCCGACCGTTGGACGCTTTACACCTCCGATCAACTCCTGAAGCCCGAGCAATACGTTCCGCTGATTGTGGCGTACCGGAATGGCGCTCCGGTTCGTCTGAGCGACATAGCAAGAGTGACAGAAGGAATTGAAGACGTAAGAAATTCCGGTTTTGTGAACGGCCAGCCCGCGGTCATGATCGGGATTGGGCGGCAACCGGGCGCAAACATCATCGAAACCGTGGACCGCATTCGAGCCTTGCTGCCTGAACTTCGCGCATCCGTTCCTCCATCGGTTGTGCTGGAACCTGTCTTTGACCGCACGACGACCATTCGAGCGTCGGTGAAAGATATTGAATTCACGCTGTTGTTGACTGTCGCTCTCGTGGTGATGGTTATTTTTCTCTTTTTGCGCAACGCGTGGGCCACGATCATTCCGAGCATCGCCGTGCCGCTTTCCATAATCGGAACGTTCGGCATGATGTACCTGCTGAAATACAATCTCGACAATCTTTCGCTGATGGCGCTGGCGATTTGCACGGGATTCGTGGTGGACGATGCCATCGTGGTGATTGAAAACATCACGAGGTACCTGGAAGAAGGGGAAAGTCCGATGCAGGCGGCGATCAAAGGGTCGCGCGAAATCGGATTTACCGTGCTTTCGATGAGCATTTCGCTCATCGCGGTTTTCATACCTCTTTTGCTGATGGGTGGAATCGTAGGAAGGCTGTTTCGTGAATTTGCCGTCACGCTGAGCGTGGCCATTATTGTTTCCTTGTGCGTGTCGCTGACCACCACGCCGATGATGTGCGCCCATTTCCTAAAATCAGAACATGGAAAGAAGCACGGCAGATTTTATGTCGCGAGCGAACGAGTCTTCCAATGGAGCGTGGGAACCTACGCTCGCGGTTTGCGATGGGTGCTGCGCCACCAGCCTTTCATGCTGGCAGTTACGGGTGCAACAATTTGCCTCAGCGTGTATTTATATATCGTGATTCCCAAAGGCTTTTTCCCGCAGCAGGACACGGGAATGCTGCAGGGAAACGTTTTGGGAGCGCAGGACACTTCCTTCCCGGTGATGCAGCAGAAGTTGAGGGAATACACCGATATTGTGAGCAAAGATCCGGCGGTGAAGCAAATAGCGGCCAACACGGGCGGCGGATCGGAAAATACGGGCCGGATGCAAGTGGAGCTGAAATCCATCGGGGAGCGAAAAGTAACGGTGGACCAGGTTATCGCTCGATTGCGGCGCAAACTGGCGACGGTCCCAGGGGCAACCCTATTTCTGCGAGCGAATCAGGATATCAACGTGGGAGGGCGGGTCAGCAGTTCGCAATATCAATACACGCTATCCAGCGAAAATTTGAGCGACCTTTTGCAGTGGGCGCCGCGCGTGGAAACCATGATGCGCCGGATGCCCAAATTGCGCGATATTGCCAGCGACCAGCAAACACGCGGGTTGCAAGCTACCCTGGTGATTGATCGCGACACGGCATCGCGATTGGGAATTTCGCCGAGCGCGATTGACAGCACTTTGTATGACGCGTTCGGGCAGCGCCAGGTGGCCACGACCTACACGGAACTGAATCAATACCATGTGGTGATGGAAGTCGACCAAGCATTCCGGGATTCGACGGATGATATTCAGGGGCTTTATGTGCGATCGTCGACAGGGAATCAAATCCCCCTGAGCTCGTTCACGCATTACGAAACGAAGAACACCTCTCTCGCCGTAAACCACCAGGGACAGTTTCCAGCCGTCACAATTTCTTTCAATTTGGGGGAGGGCGTGGCGCTGGGCGACGCGGTCAATGATATCGAGGCCGCCGTCGTGCGCATGGGTATGCCCTCCGATATTCACCCTACGTTCCAGGGAAATGCGCAGGCCTTTCAATCTTCGCTGTCGACACAGCCTTGGCTCATCTTGTCCGCGGTGATTGCCGTGTACATTGTGCTGGGCATTCTTTACGAGAGCTACGTTCATCCGGTCACGATTCTTTCCACGTTGCCGTCGGCGGGAGTTGGCGCGCTGCTGGCATTGCAAGTGTTTCACACGGATCTCAGCGTGATTGCGTTAATCGGAATTATATTGCTCATAGGAATCGTGAAGAAGAACGCCATCATGATGATTGACTTTGCCGTGGAAACTGAACGCTCAGGAAAAACCGCCGAGGAATCGATTTACCAGGCTTGTCTGTTGCGTTTCCGCCCGATCAT
>DATAPT010000488.1:0-4088 GCA_036265065.1 Candidatus Acidiferrales bacterium
CGCGGGCATGAAGGCGATGCGCGAAAAAGGACATCGCATCGGCCACGTTCACCTGCGCCACCTCAATCCTTTGGCTCGCAACCTGGGCGAACTGATGAAGCGCTATCGCCACGTTCTGGTCCCCGAGATGAACCTTGGCCAACTTTCCATGATCCTGCGCGCCAAGTACCTGGTGGACGCGATCGGCTACAACAAGATTCAAGGGCAGCCCTTTAAGACCGCGGAAATTGAAGCAAAGATCGAGGAAATTCTGGGCTAACGCTCCCTGACGGGGGCAAGCCGAAAGGAAACTGGAGAACATACACATGACTACGGCCACGCTTCCAGTACTTACCAAAAAGGATTTTCAAACGGACCAGGAAGTTCGCTGGTGCCCCGGCTGCGGAGACTACGCTATTCTCTCCGCCGTGCAAGCGGTGTTTCCGGAGCTTGGAGTTCCACGCGAAAAATTCGTGGTAATTTCCGGCATCGGTTGCTCCAGCCGCTTCCCGTATTACATGAACACGTTTGGGTTTCACACGATTCACGGCCGCGCGCCCGCTGTGGCGACGGGCGTGAAGATCACGCATCCGGAGCTGGAAGTTTGGGTGGCTACGGGAGACGGCGATTCGCTGGCCATTGGCGGCAATCACACGATCCACATGCTGCGGCGTAACGTCGGCATCAAGGTGCTGATGTTCAACAATAAGATTTACGGTCTGACGAAGGGTCAATATTCGCCGACGTCAGAATTCGGCAAGAAGACGAAGTCGACTCCCTTTGGCACGGCGGACCGCCCGTTCAATCCTCTGGGCCTCGTGATCGGCGCAGGCACATCGTTCGTTGCCCGCTCCGTGGACGTCTTCCAGGGGCACTTGAAAGACACGCTGAAGAAGACGGCCGCGCATAAAGGCTCGGCCTACGTTGAAATTTTGCAGAATTGCAATATTTTTAACGACGGCGCGTGGTTCGACCTGACGGAAAAAGAAGCCCGCAGCGAGCACGTCGTGCAGCTCGAGCACGGCAAGCCGCTGATCTACGGCAAGAACCGCGACAAGGGCATCCGGCTGAATGGCCTGGAACTCGAAGTGGTCCATCTGGGCAACGGCAATGGGCTCACGGAAAAAGATATCCTGGTCCATGATGAGCATCATCCGAACCCGGCCTATGCCTACCTGCTGGCGCAAATGGAAGACAAGGAAGGCTTTCCCACTCCCATCGGCGTTCTGCGCTCGTGGGACCGCGACCGCTACGAAGATGTAATGTCCAAGCAAGTGCAGGACATCATCGCGAAGCGTGGAGCGGGCGACCTTGACAAGTTGCTGCACGCGGGCGATACATGGGAAGTGCGCTAGGATTTCGCACTCGCACGATAGCTGAAACTAAAAAGCTTCAGACGAGTTAAAAGGGCGGCCTGCAAAATTGGGCCGCCCTTTTTGTTTTGTGGCGCAAATAATTTAGAGGGCAACTGGGAAAAAGTGAATCCGGGATCACATCAACTTGGGTTGCGTTAGCGGAAAAGCTGCCCGCCCGAAAAGACGGGCGGCCACTACGAAAGCAAAGTCAATACGGTTTCGTAGAGGACTCTTCGTCCCGCGTTCTTCGGGACGAAGAGGGCGACTTGCCATTCCAATCGGCGCCTAGTGGGGCCAGCAATTTTGAGAATAATTAGTAACAGAAAGGAGAAGAAGATTTGAAAGCTGAAATCAAACAGCGGCGAAAAAGTCGAAGGCTGGTAATTTCAAATCTTAAATTTCAAATTTGAAATCGAATCCAAGAAGGATCCTTGCAATTTTAGTTTAAATGCAACGATGAACTTTCGCTCTACTGGCGATCTTTTGCCGCAACTAATGCTGCGTGTGGCTCGTCGTTCTTGGTCACAAAATAATTCTCATCGTTCAGGCGACGATAAATTCTTCCCGCAACTCCCGCAGCCATGGCTCCCTTGATGGCCATGGTGTGCCCGCGCATCAACACAACCAGGACAATCTTTGGGTGCACCTGATCGGCGTAGGAAACAAACCATCCGAGCCGTGACGCCGCGTCGGAACATGTTCCGGTTTTCCCGAGCGCTTGCGCATCATCGGAAATGTAGCTGGAACGCGCCGTACCGTACAGCACGGCTGCGAGCATTCCATCGCGAACTTCCGGCAGAAGCGCTTCAATATTCAGCTGGCGTTTCACACGGGGCGCGAAATTCGCCAGTTCTTCCGTCGTCCTGGGATATTGCAAATAATAGAGAGTGCCGCCATTGGCGATGCTCGTAACGAGCGCGCCGAGCTGCAGCGGCGTCATCTGAATTCCCTGCCCGAAGCTGGACATGCGGGCCACGCCGCCAAACGATGGCGGCTCGGTCGGAAATCCTCCAGGATGCTCTTCGGGAATCTGGTAGCCGGCGAGTTCGCCAAGTCCGAGGAGACGGCCATAATGCGAAACGGTTTCAAATCCCAAGCGGCGGCCCAGCTCTTCGAAGAAAGCGTTATTGGAATGCGCCAACGCTTCCGTCAGGTTCAGATATTTGCGCGGAGCAACGCGAATCATCGTATCGCGCGTGACCACGCCTTCCTGCAAGGCGGCAACGGCAATCACCGGCTTGATGGTCGAACAAGGAATGTAACCGGCGGAAAATGCGAGACTCTGATTAACGATCGTCAGGATGCGCCCGGTGGTGGGATCGATGGCGACGACAGAACCGTTGTAACGGCCCAGCGCGTCAATCGCAGCCTTCCGCACAATCGGATCGTCATAGGTCGCCACATCGCCCTTTTCGGAGTCCGTGAAAGTGGGAACGCCGTAGCGCGAAGATGAATATTTTTTAACTGTAGCGTGCGTAACGTGAGCAGCGCGTGTGGCGCGCGGCGCGGCGGCAGCCGAAATCGGCGCGCTTCCTGCAATCGATATGCAGAGAAGCATGGAGAGAATCTGGTAATAATTGGGGCGTGATTTCATAAATACAGGTTCCGATCTGGACCGCTTATGCGTTCCCGCTACGCAATCAGTTCTGAACCCTGATTCTAGGTAATTTACCTGATAGAAGGCAATAGCTATTCCGTCCTATTTCGTACTATCGGCCACTATCCCAGCCGGGTACGTGCGTTCCAAACGGAAACTGTGACACTGAAAACAAGCCAATTAAGTTCGCATTTTTGGCCGGGGAGTACTACTACCCTGCCGAATCTGCGTTGTTTTTTCGCCCATAAAACCTGGCAAAAATGGCTGCGCGGCCTGTAAATCTTCACAGGCCGCGGTCAGTTAAAGAGTGCTCCATTTTCGGGAATGACTATTTCATCGGGCGTGGCTGCTTGTTTGCCGCAGCGGAAGCCGCCGCCACAGCTGCCTGCGCTACAGGCTTTTCCGCCGCTTTCTCCGCATGGGCTGCCGGCAGAGAGTTGCCATTCGCCGCGCCAGGGATGGCGATGCCCATTTTCTTCCTCAGTTCGTTTTCCAATTTTTTGCGAATGTCGGTGTGCTCTTTCAGGAAAACTCGAACATTTTCGCGGCCCTGGCCGAGACGCTCGCCGCCATAGGAAATCCACGTGCCGGACTTTTCGAGGACGTTCTTTTCCACGCCGAGATCGATCAGGTCGCCTTCGCGGGAAACGCCTTCGCCGTACAGAATGTCAAACTCCGCCTCGCGGAATGGCGCTGCTACTTTGTTCTTCACCACTTTTGCGCGGGTGCGCGAACCGATGACGCGGTCGCCTTCCTTGATAGATTGAATGCGTCGAATATCGAGACGGATCGAGGAGTAAAACTTCAACGCGCGGCCGCCCGTTGTGGTTTCGGGATTGCCGAACATGACGCCGATTTTTTCGCGAATCTGGTTGATGAAAACCAGGCACGTGCGCGACTTGGAGACAGTTCCGGTCAGTTTGCGCAGTGCCTGCGACATCAGGCGCGCCTGCAAGCCCATGTGGCTGTCTCCCATCTCACCATCGAGTTCGGCCTTGGGCACCAGTGCGGCCACGGAATCGACCACCAGAACATCGATGGCGTTCGAACGCACCAGCGCTTCGGTGATCTCGAGCGCTTGTTCGCCGTAGTCCGGCTGCGAAACCAGAAGATTGTCCACGTCAACGCCCAGTTTTTTAGCATAGCCGGGATCGAGC